>JAGPES010000055.1 GCA_018057015.1 Pseudomonadales bacterium
GCATGAGCATCGCGCTGATACTCTCCGGTGGCGGGGCGCGCGCGGCCTACCAGGTGGGCGTGCTGCGCGGCGTGATGGAGATCCACGGGCGCGACCAGCTGCCCTTCGACGTGATCTGCGGCACCTCGGCGGGTGCGATCAACGCGGTGTTCATGACGGCGAATGCGCACTGCCCGCGCGACGGTGTCGAGCGCCTGTATCGCGCGTGGCGCAGCATCAGCGCCGGCGACGTCTACGACCACGGCTGGGCCGCGGTGCTCGGCAACCTGTGGCGCGTCGCGCGCTCGCCGTTCAGCCGCGGCGGACGCGCCGCCCCCGGCGCGCTGCTGGACAATGCCCCGCTGCGGCTGATGCTGCGCAACTGGCTCGATTTCGACGCCGCACGGCGCAACCTTGCCGCGGGTGCGCTGCGCACGCTGTGCATCACGGCGATGGATTACGGCAGTGGCAGCTCCGTGGCCTTCTTCGACGGCGGCGACACCGCGCCGTGGAACCGGCTGTACCGGCGCGGCGAGCGCGCCGCCATCGAGCTGGAACACGTGATGGCCTCGGCGGCGATCCCGGTGCTGTTCCCGGCCGAGCCCATCGGCGGGCACTATTTCGGCGACGGCGCGCTGCGCCAGCTGCATCCGCTCAGCCCGGCGCTGAAGTTCGGCGCGACAAAGTTGTTCGTGATCGGCGTGTCGGCACCGTTTGAGCCGCCGCCCGGCATGATCGAGCGTCGCCGCCCGGGCATCGGGCAGATGGCCGCGCAGTTGCTGAACCGCGAGTTCATCGACAACCTCGGGGAAGACATCGAGCAGGCGCGGCACTTCAACGAGGTGGGCGGGGCGCTCGCGCCACGCGATCGCGCGCGCCTCGGGATGCAGCCGATAGAGACCCTGGTGATCACGCCGTCGGCGCACTTCAACGAGATCGCGGTGCAGTACCTGCACCGCCAGCCGCGCACCATCCGGCTGCTGCTGCGCCTGCTGGGCACCACGCCCCGCGGCGCCGGGGCGAGTTTCGCGAGCTACCTGATGTTCGACAGCGGCTTCTGCGCGCGCCTGATGGAGATGGGCTACCGGGACGTGATGGCCGAGCGCGGGCGTGTCCGGGAATTCCTGGACCCGCCCGCGCGGGAGCTCACTCGCCTGCCGTCAGCGAGTTGAGGCGCTCGAGCGCATCGACGTACTCCTCCATCAGCCGCTGCACCACCCCGCGGCTGGTCTCGACGTGGTTGATCTGCCCCACCACCTGGCCGACCGGGAACCAGGCGACCTTGCGCGTCTCGCCCTGCGCGATGTAGCGGCTCGTGCGGCGGATCGCATCGCCCACGACGAGGCCCTGCAGCGGCATGCCCAGCGGCTTGGGGTTTTCCGGCTGTGCCCACGCATCGGTCCAGTCGTTGCGCAGCATGCGGCATGGCTTGCCGGTCCACGACGGCGAGCGCACCGTGTCCTCGCTGGTGGCGGCGAAGTAGCTTTCCTTCGCCTCGGGCTCGGCGGCGGCCTCGGCCACGCTGAGCCACAGCGATCCGGCCCACACGCCCTCGGCGCCCATCGCCAGCGCTGCGGCGACCTGGCGACCGTTGCCGATGCCGCCGGCCGCGAGCACCGGGGTCGGCGCCACCGCGTCGATGATCTGCGGCCACAGCACGATCGATCCCACCTCGCCAGTGTGGCCGCCGCCCTCGGAGCCCTGAGCGATGATGATGTCGACACCGTTCTTCTTGTGCTGCACGGCCTGCTTGACCTTGCCGCACAGCGCCGCGACCAGTCGCCCCGAGGCGTGGATGCGGTCGATGATCTCCTTCGGCGGCGTGCCCAGCGCGTTGGCGATCAGCTTGACCTGCGGGCGCTTCAGCGCTTCCTCCAGCAGCGGGGTGGCGGTGGCCTCGGTCCAGCCCAGCAGCCCGATCTCGTCGTCATTGTCTGGCCACTCCGGCACGCCGTGCTCGCGCAGCAGCTTCGCGGCGAAGTCGTGGTGCTCCTGCGGCACCATGGCCTTGAGCTGCTTTTCCAGCTCCTTCGGGTCCGCGTTGCCCATGCCCTCGTATTTCTGCGGGATCACGATGTCGACGGCGTAGGGCTTGTCGCCGATGTGCGCGTCGATCCAGTCGAGCTCCTCGCGCAGCTGCTCCGGCGTGAAGCCCACGGCGCCCAGCACGCCGAGTCCGCCGGCCTTGCTGACGGCGACGACGACGTCGCGACAGTGCGTGAAGGCGAAGACGGGGATGTCGATTCCGAGACGGTCACAGAGCGAAGTGCGCATGGCGGCTTACCACTGGTTATTGCGGGAGGGTCAATCATCGCGCCTGCCGCGTCGCGGGGGCAATGCAAATGCGGGTCAACGCGTCGTGTCCAAATCGATCAGGCGCGGCACCCCCGGCGTCCCCGGCGGTGTCCCCGGCGGTTGCCGCCCGGTGTGGGCTGCCCCTACACTGCTGGCCCGGTGACCGCAAGGATTCAGGTACATGGCATCGACCCTGGCCAGGAGGCTCGCACTGCTCGCGATCATCGCGCTGCTGGGGGCGTGTGCGGGCCTCGGCGGGCGGGTCGAGAACCCGCGCGTCACGGTCACCTCGCTGCGCGTGCTGCCGGCGGAAGGGGTGGAGCAGCGCGTCGAGGTGGGGCTGCGCCTGCTCAATCCCAACGATTTCGATCTCGACGCCAAGGGCCTGGTGATCAGCCTGGGCATCAACGACGTGCCGCTGCTGAACGGCGCGACCGCGGACGTGCCGCTGGTGCCGGCCTACGGCGAAGCGCTGACGAAGGTGACGCTCTCGGTCAACCTGGTGAGCGGGCTGCGCCTGGTCAGCCGCCTGGTGCAGCGCCCGGACGATCCGCTGCAGTACCGACTGGAGGCGCGCCTGGACCTGCGCAGCCCGATGTGGAAGCGCCTCACGGTGATGGAGCAGGGCGAGATCTCGCCGCGCCCGCCGGCGTCGGTGAACGACAGTACCAACAGGGGGAACACGTTTTGAGCACTCCAGTCACCCTCGGTGCCACGACCACGGCCGACGACGTGCTGGCGGGAAGGGACCTGCGCGGCACCCGCGTGCTGGTGACTGGCGCCTCCGGCGGCATCGGGCTGGAGACGGCGCGCGCGCTGGCGGCGCATGGCGCCGCGGTGACGCTCGCGGCGCGCGACGCGGCGAAACTCGAGAGTGCCGCGCGCGGGATCGCCGGGCGCTCCGGCAATGCCGACGTCGACTGGCTGCAGGTCGACCTTGCCTCGCTCGCGAGCGTGCGCGAGGCGGTGCGCTCCTATGCCGGCCGGCACGATCGCCTGAACGTACTGGTGAACAATGCCGGCGTGATGGCAAGCCCGCTGATGTATTCCGCCGACGGCCACGAGATGCAGTTCGCCGTGTGCCACCTCGGGCATTTCCTGCTCACCTGCCTGCTGGTGCCGCTGCTCGAGCGCGGCGCGCCGGCGCGCGTGGTGAACCTGAGCTCGGGCGGCCACAAGCTGGGCGGCGTGGATTTCGAGGATCCGGATTTCCGTGCGCGACCCTACGACAAGTGGGTCTCCTACGGCCAGGCGAAGACCGCCAACATCCTGTTCTCGGTCGAGCTCACGCGCCGCCTGGCCGGTTGCGGCATCACGGCCAATGCCGTTCACCCCGGAGCAATCGCGACCACCGACCTCGCCCGCCACCTCGGGCCGAGCGACTTCGGCGAGATGATGCGACGCACGAAGTTCAGTGACCGCGTCCCGTTCAAGTCGATGGAGGCGGGTGCGGCGACCTCGGTGTGGGCCGCCGTCGCTCCCGAGCTCGAAGGGTGCGGGGGGCTCTACCTCGAGGACTGCCACGTGGCCGAGGTCAGCGACGATCCCGACAACGGCCAGAGCGGCTGTCGCAGCTACGCGACCGATCCGCTGGCGGCGCGGCGACTGTGGAGCTTGTCGGAGCAACTGGCCGGCGAGCGTTTCGCATGGGGCGACGATGACTGAGGAGATGCTCCTCGGTGCGCTGCTGGCGCTGGCGGCGTGGCTGTACTACGACGGCATGCGCGTGCGCGAGCAGGCGCTGCGCGCGGGCCGCGACTACTGCCGCAACGTGGGGCTGCAGCTGCTCGACGAAACCGTGAGCCGCCAGCGCATCGGGCTGGCGCGCGACGGCGCCGGGCAAGTGCGCATCCGGCGCAATTATGGTTTCGAATTCACCAGCGATGGCGACCGCCGCTACCACGGCGAGATCACCATGCTCGGCATGCGCGTGCAGGGCGTCCAGGTGGAACTGCACCGCCTGCTGCACTGAAGCATGCGGGTCTCCACATTCCTGTGGGTCGCCATTTCTGTGGGTCGCCATTTCTGTGGGTCGCCATTCATGGCGACAGCAGCATCCGGGCGGGCGACAGTCGGCATAAATGCCGACCCACAGCAGCATCCGGGCAGGCACCAGTCGGCATAAATGCCGACCCACGGGAGGCGTCGGCATAAGTGCCGACCTACAGCCGGGTGTGCTCGCGCTCGGGCGAGGCGTAGAGCAGGCAGTCGCTCAGCGCAATCTGCGGGTTGGTGGTCACCATGAACAGGCTGAGCTTCTGCGACGGGTAGAGCCGCGCGTCGCGCACCGTGAAATACTCCGCCAGCACGTCCTCGCCGCGACCGTTGCGCACGCGCAGCGCCGCGCTGCCGCGCTCACCCAGCCAGCCGATGGGCGTCTCGGGACCGGCGCCGCCGAAGTTGCAGCGTTCGAGTGCCGGCGGCACGGTGAGGTCGATTCCCGGCAGCGGCTCGTCGCAGTAGGCGATGCTGGCGCCCGGCACGAGTTCCAGCCGCACCGGGTGGTGGTACACGTCGAGTCGGCGTCCGCCGGCCAGCGTGCCCATCACGTCCTCGTCCATGAGGTAGCGCTCCAGCCCGTCCTGCGCGATGCGGTCCGCCACCGGGTCGCGTGCCCCGCCGCACTCCACCGTGACGGCGGGGCAGGGCGAGCCGCTGGTCTCCATCAGCGATCCGAGCTTCAGGTCGGTGATGATCAGGTGGCTGCAGAAACGCGAGACGATGGCCTCGTGGGCCAGGTCCTCGTGCGGTACCACGCCGAAAGCCGGACCGAAGCCCGAGGTGTTGTGCAGGTCCAGCAGGCACTCGGGGCGGTGCTGGCCGAGCAGTTCCAGGAAGTGCTCCGCGATGTGCCCCGGCGCGTCGTCGAAGGGTGCGCGGAAGCAGCGGTTCTGGTCGCGCTGTCCGGGCATGAAGCGGTGGCGGAACGGCTCCTCGTGCAGCGCGGTGTGCACCGCGGCCACCAGGCAGATCAGGCCGGTGCGCGGGCGCCGGCCGGCGCGCAGCCACTGGTGGATCGCGCGCGCGCCCGAGGGTTCGTTGCCGTGCAGCAGGGTTGCCATCGCCCGCGTGCGCTCGCGCTCCTCGCCATCGAGCACGATCAGCGTGGGGCCGCCGAGCTTGCGCAGGAACGCGAGCAAGTCGGCCGGTATCCGTGCCGGCTCGGGGTTGCGCAGGAACTGTATCGGTCGCTTCATGAGATGTCCGCCCATTCGGCCACGGGGGTGTTGCCGAGCGCGTGGCGGGCGTAGTGCCCGACGAGCAGCGCCAGGGCGCGCGATCGTCCGTGCCGCGTTTCGAGCCTCGCGAGCTGGGCGAGCTGCCACGCGGCGCCGTTGGTGCGGCGCTCGAGGCGCGTGCGCATGATGCCCAGGTAATGCGACGACTCCCCGCCGTGCACGCCGAGCAGGCGCAGCCCGCGCACGGCGACGGGCAGCAGATCGCGCGCTATATCGGCCGCGTTGCGCCGGGACAGGGAGCCGCCGGCGTCGGGCCACAACAGCGTTGCATCGAGGCCATGCTCAGCCGCGCGGTAGAAATTGCTCTCGGCGATGGCGAAGGGAATGCCGGGAAGCCAGTCGTCGATGCGATCGCGCAGCCCGCGCGCCAGGCCGAGCGCGAATGCGGCGTTGGCCATCATGTCGACGGCGGCGGGGCCCGCCGGCAGCGCGCGCAGCTCGATGCGCAGGTGGCCGCCGTCGGCGGGATCGTAGACCGGCCGGTTCCACGGCCACAGCGTGCCGTGGTGAAGACGCAGTTCGGCTAGCCGCGGGACGCGCTGCGCGCGCAGCCGGGCGAGCGCGTTCTCGCGCGAGCACACGGGCAGCAGCGTTTCATGCAGGTGCACCGCGGCGGCGAACAGTTCCCAGGCCCCCTCGCGCACCCAGCCGGTGCCGAAACTGACCCGCGCCGGCAGGTGCAGCTCGCGGCTGTCGCGGTTGCGCCCGTCCACCGCGAGCTTGAACAGCGGCACGCGGGTTTCCTGCCAGGTGCGCCTTCCGAGCAGCAGCGGCGAATTGCAGGCCGCCGCGAGCACCACGGGCGTCACCAGCTGGATCGCATTGAAGCTGCGCGCAAACTCGCGCGGCGCCACGCGGTAGTGGATCTGCAGCGAGGTGTTGGCGCCCTCGGGCGTCACGTCGTTGACCACCAGCCGCACCGGCTCCGGGCCGCCGATGCGGATCGTGAACCGTTCGCCGCGCGAGCGCGCCAGCGCGCCCGCGAGAGCCTGGTAGCGCAGCTCCGGGGTCATCGCGTGCGGGCCGAGATCGCGCGAGCGCAGCGTCGGCAGGATGCCTATCGGTATGACGCGCGCCCCCTCGGCAGCCGCCGCCTCGTTCACGCGCGCAAGGGCGTTGCAGATTTGCGCCTCGATGCGCGAGAAGGGGCGCCCGGCCGCCGGCACCGGCGTGAGGTTGTACTCCAGGTTGAAGCGGTTGAGCTCCGGCGTGAGCCGCGGATCGCCGGCGCGCGCGAGGATCTCGAGGTTGACCGGTTTCGGACGCGCGCGGGCGTCGATGATGAACAGTTCCACCTCGGCGCCTATGCTTGCCGGCCCGACCCCGAAGCCGGGTCGTGCGAGCAGGATCTTCAGTGCGTCCAGGTTCTGCTGTAGCTTGCGGGCGAAGTTCGCGTGATCGCGCGCCGAAAACTCCGTGCGGTCGATCGCCGTGCCCAAGCCTCAGCTCCAGCGCGAGTGCGGCGAGAACTGTGCGCGCAGGAATTCCATCTGGTCGCCGCGTATGCGATCGCTGTTGATCAGCGCCAGCCACTCGGCGGTGTTGGGCTGGTAGGGTACCGCGAGCATCTCCATGCGGGCTTCCTCCGGCAGGCGGTTGCCCTTGCGCTGGTTGCAGCGCTTGCAGGCCGCGACGACGTTGCGCCAGTGGTCGCGGCCGCCGCGCGACTTCGGCAGTACGTGGTCGCGTGTCAGTTCGCGTTCCCCGAAGCGCACGCCGCAATACATGCACAGATGCAGGTCGCGGCGAAACAGCGCGCGGTTGGTCAGCGGCGGCACCAGGCGCGGCTTGCACGACACGTGGCCGGCACAGGCGATGATGCTGCGCAGCGCGATCGAGGATTGGCGGCCGGTGAGCCGGGACGTGCCGCCGAAGACGGTGCGTACCTGGTCGCCCAGCGTCCACGCCACCATGTCGCGCGCGTAGAGACAGGTTGCTTCCTGCCAGCTCAGCCACTCGACGGGCTGGCCGGCTACGTTGAGGCGCAGGATCCGGGGATTCACCATGTGCGTCCCCGCTGCGCAATTCGAGGGTTCCCGGTAAGGAAAAGCCTTGTCCTCCTGCTGGGGCGTTGCGCTGGTGCCAACGCCGCGTGCGAATTACAGTAAACCCATCACGGTGGCCTGATCAACAGCTGCGACGCCATGCTCCTGTCAATGGTGCAGGTTTCAGCGTCGGTGCGGGGAGTTACAGCTTCATGACGACGACGCCCTCGACGATGCAAGCGATGGTGCTGCATGCCCCCGGCGAGCCGCTGCGCGCCGAGACGCGCGCCGTGCCGCGCCCGGGGCCCGAGGGCGTGTTGCTGCGCGTACTGGCCTGCGGCATCTGCCGCACCGACCTGCACGTGGTGGACGGCGAACTGCGCGAGCCCCGCCTGCCGCTGGTGCCCGGGCACCAGATCGTCGGCGAGGTGGTGGCCTGCGGCGCCGGCGTCACGGGCTTCGCCGCGGGCCAGCGCATCGGCGTGCCGTGGCTGGGCGGCAGCTGCGGCGACTGCGGTTTCTGCCGCGCCGGCGAGGAGAACCTCTGCGACGGCGCGGTCTACACCGGCTACCAGGTCGACGGCGGCTTCGCGCAGTACTGCGTGGCCGACGCGCGTTATTGCTTTCCGATCCCGCCCGGTTTCGACAGCGTGCAGGCCGCCCCGCTGCTGTGCGCCGGCCTGATCGGTTACCGCAGCTACCGTCCCGCGCGCGCGGCGCGGCGCATCGGCTTCTACGGTTTCGGGGCCGCGGCCCACATCCTGGTGCAGGTGGCGCGACACCACGGCCAGGAGGTCTATGCGTTCACGCGCCCGGGCGATCGCGAGGCCCAGGACTTCGCGCGGCGGCTCGGCGCGGTCTGGGCGGGCGACAGCCGCGCGGCGGCGCCGGTCCCGCTCGATGCGGCCATCATCTTCGCGCCCGAGGGCGAGCTGGTGCCGCTGGCGCTGCGTGCGGTGCGCAAGGGCGGACGCGTGATCTGCGCCGGCATCCACATGAGCGACATCCCGTCGTTTCCGTACGCCGATCTCTGGGGCGAGCGCCACATCGAATCGGTCGCGAACCTCACGCGCCGTGACGGCGAGGAGTTCCTGCCGCTGGCGGCTGCGTTGCCGGTGCACACCGAGGTGCATCGCTACGCGCTCGCCGACGTGAACCGCGCGCTCGACGACCTGCGCGCCGGGCGCTTCACCGGGGCGGCGGTGGTGATTCCCTGACCATGCGCGCGACCCGTCGCCCCAGCGCACGCGCCGTGGTCCACTTGCCGCCGTAGATGCTCAGCACGCGCTCCTGCCGCGCCAGCGCGTATTCGCGGCTGGCACGCCCCGGGTCGCCCTCGAAGTGCAGCAGCGGGCGCACGCCGCTGAACACCTCGCTGACGTCGGCGCGTGTCTTCGTCGCGCGGAAATAGTGGTTGCGGGCCGCCAGCAGGTAGTCGACTTCCGCCTCGCTCGCCGCGATCGGCTCGGCGCGCGACTGCGCCACCTCGGTGGTGCCCACCAGGGTGCGTCCGTGCCAGGGCAGCACGAAGAAGATGCGCTTTTCACCGGAAACCTGCAGCAGGCAAGCCTGCGCGAGCGGCTCGTCGAACACGATGTGCGAGCCGCGCACCCAGTCTATCCCGTGGGCCGATTCCAGCCCCGAGTCGCGCAGCAACGCTTCGGCCCAGGGGCCGGCGGCGTTCACCACCAGGTCGAAGCGCTGTTCGCCGGCGGCGATCCGCACGCTGCCGCCCGCGTCCAGCGTCAATACCGGCGTGTGTTCGCGGATGAGGACGCCGCGCGCACGCGCCTCGCCGGCCAGCCACAATCCCAGCGCGCGGTCGTCCATGCGGCCGTCGAAAAAATAGAACCCGCCGCGCAGCCCCCCGGGCTCGAGTTCGGGGTTCAGGCGTGCGAACTCGCGCGCGCCCAGCCAGCGTGAGCGTCCGAGTCCCTGCCTGCCGGCGAGCAGGCCGTAGAGCGCGATGCCGGCGCCCAGCAGCAGCGGGGAGCGCGACACGCCGGCATACACGGGCAGCGCCAGGCGCAGCGCCTCGGCATGCTGCGGGCAATCCGCGATCCAGCGCGAGCGTTCCCCGAGCGCCTCGCGCACCAGCCGCAGTTGGCCGGTCTCGAGGTAGCGCAGGCCGCCGTGCAGCAGCTTCGAGGAGCGGCTGCTGGTCTCGCCCATCAACTCGCCGCGCTCGAACAGTTCGACGCGGTGACCGTCGGCCGCGAGTTCCGTCGCGCTGCTGACGCCGTTGATGCCGCCGCCGATGACGGCGATGTCGAGCCTGCGCCGCATGTGTGCCCCGGATGCCCGCATGGTGGGTGAGTGGGACCGATGGTGATTCGCAGCGCAAAAAAAAGCCACCCCGTGGGGTGGCTTCGAGCGGGTTGCGAGACCGTGAACGGGGATCAGGCTGCCTTGTTGACGCGAGCCGTCAACTTCTTGACCGCCTTGGTGAAATTCGTGACGCGGGTTTCGATCGGCGCCGGAATCTCGAGCTTGTTGACGCGCTTGCGCAGATCCTTGGTCAGGTCCTTCTGCACCTTGTCGAGATCCTGCTGCACGCGCTCGCCGCGCTTGACGAGCTCGCTCCACTGCTTCGGGGCCTGCTTGCGCGCCTTGCTCACGCGGGTGTTGACCTCGTCGTAGACCTTGCCGCAGATGCCGAGCTGCACATAGGCCACTTCCTTCGCGGTCTCGGACGCCTTCTTCAGCGGGTTCGCCGGCTTAGCCTTGCGCGTGGCGGCGGGCTTGCGGCCGGCCGCGGTCTTGCGTGCGGTCGTCTTGCGTGCCGCCGGCTTCTCGGCTGCGGCCGCCTTGACGCGACGCACGACGCGGCGTGCTGCCGGCTTCACGGATTCTTCGACGCTGTTCGCTGCTTCCTGTGCCATGGTGAGTCTCCTCTGGCTTGAATCGGGGTTGGCCGTGAACCCTTCTGTTCACGATAGGGCCAGATTAGCCATCGCGATTAGAAAGCTCATACTAGAAAACGTGGTCGCTTGCCGCGTTCGCGCCTGCGATGGACCGAATGGCGTCGGCGCGGTTTCACCGCGCCGGGCGCGACGATGCGATAACCTATGGCTGAACCCTGTACACGGCACGAGGAGTCTGCGGACATGAGCAAGGCGGCAACGACGGAACTGCCCGTGGATCGCCTCGGATCCTGGCTGGAACGCGCGATTCCGGGTTTTCACGACCTGCAGGCCGCGCACAAGTTTCCCGGCGGACAGTCGAATCCGACCTTCCTGCTCGAGGCCGGCAGCGGCCGTTACGTGCTGCGGCGCAAGCCGCCGGGGGCGCTGCTGGCCTCGGCGCACGCCGTGGATCGCGAATACCGCGTGCTGCGCGCGCTGGAATCCACCACTGTGCCGGTGCCGCGGGCGCTCGCGCTGTGCGACGACGACGCCGTGATCGGCAGCATGTTCTACGTGATGGAGTTCCTGGACGGGCGCATCCTGTGGCAGCCCGAACTGCCGGGGCTGGACGCGCAGCGTCGCGCACGCATCTACGACGAGATGAACCGGGTGCTGGTGGCACTGCACCGCGTCGATGCCGACGCGGTGGGCCTGGCGGATTACGGCCAGCCCGGCAACTACTACGCGCGGCAGCTGAGCCGCTGGACCAGGCAGTACCGCGCCGCCGAGACCGAACGCATCGAGGCAATGGAGACGCTGATGGGGTGGCTAGGTGCGCGGGTGCCCGAAGACGACGGGCACGTGGTGCTGGTGCACGGCGATTACCGGCTCGACAACCTGATGTTCGATGCCACCGAAGACCGCATCGTCGCGGTGCTGGACTGGGAGCTGTCGACGCTGGGGCATCCGTTTGCCGATCTGGCCTTCCAGTGCATGCAGTGGCGCCTGCCGCAGGGGGCGGCGGCGCTGCGCGGGCTGGGCGGCGTGGATCGCGTGGCGCTCGGCATCCCGACCGAGCAGGAGTACGTCTCGCGCTACTGCGAGCGCATGGGCATCGGCGCGATACCGGACTGGAACTTCTATCTCGCGATGAGCTTCTTTCGCCTGGCGGCGATCTGCCAGGGCGTGTACAAGCGCGGCATCGACGGCAATGCCTCCAGCACCGAGGCGTCGCGTTTCGGCGAGGCGGCGCGGATGATCGCTTCGGCCGGCGCGAGCGTACTCGATTGATCGTGATTTCCCTTCCAGCCCCCGATGCGGAGCCCGCACCATGAGCAATGCCTTCCCGGTCCCCATGCCCGCCGACCCGCTGCCCGGGCGCGCAGAGCCCCTGCCCGTGCCGGAGCGCCACTTCGTGAACGGCGCGCGCATCGTGCCGCCGTTCCCGCCCGGGCTGGAGCTGGCCGAGTTCGCGCTCGGCTGCTTCTGGGGTGCCGAACGTCGCTTCTGGCAGCAGAAGGGCGTCCATTCCACCGCCGTGGGCTATGCCGCGGGGCTGACGCCGAACCCCACCTACCGCGAGGTCTGCTCGGGGCGCACCGGGCACACCGAGGCGGTGCTGGTGGTCTTCGATCCGGCACAGACGAGCTACCCCGAGCTGCTGCGCGTGTTCTGGGAGAGCCATGACCCCACCCAGGGCATGCGCCAGGGCAACGACGTGGGCACCCAGTACCGCTCGGGGATCTACGCACACGATGACACGCAGCTGCGCCTGGCGCTGGCCTCGCGCGAGGCCTACCAGCAGGTGCTGGGCGCGGCAGGCTTCGGTCCGATCACCACCGAGATCCGCGCGGCCGGCCCGTTCTACTACGCCGAGGAATACCACCAGCAGTACCTGGCGAAGAATCCCGGCGGCTACTGCGGTCTCGGCGGCACCGGAGTGGCGTTTTGTGGGTCCGCATTCATGCGGACGAACCCGGTGTCCGGATGAATCCGGACCCACAGGGTTTCCGCAACAGGGCTGGTTCGCTGGGAGCCGGTCTTGGTTTACCGCGCGGGGTGCGGCCCGTATAATGCCGCGCCTTCATTGGAACAAGCCCTTGCGGAGTTGCCATGCTGCGGGTGCAGGAAGAAGCGCTTACCTTCGATGACGTGCTGCTGATGCCCGGCGAATCGGAGGTCGTGGCGAAGGACGTCAAGCTCCAGACCTGCCTGACGCGCGAGATCACGCTGAATATCCCCCTGATGTCGGCGGCCATGGATA
>JAGPES010000056.1 GCA_018057015.1 Pseudomonadales bacterium
TCGTGCTGACGCCGCTGGCGCTGATCGACAGGCGTCCCGGCGTCACGGGCGGCGGCGTACTGAAGAACTGGGGACTGGTGTTCACCGGAAACTTCCTCGGCGCGTTGACGGTGGCATTCCTGATGGCCGTGGTGTTCACCTACGGGTTCACGACCGAGCCCAACGATGTCGGCAAGAAGATTGCGGGAATCGGCGAGGCGCGCACGCTGGGCTACGCGGCCCACGGCCTCGCGGGGTGGATGACCATCTTCGTGCGCGGAATGCTGTGCAACTGGATGGTTTCCACGGGCGTGGTCGGCGCGATGATATCCACCACCGTGAGCGGCAAGGTGATCGCGATGTGGATGCCGATCATGCTGTTCTTCGCGATGGCCTTCGAGCACTCGGTGGTGAACATGTTCCTGTTCCCGTCGGGCATGCTGATGGGCGGTGACTTCTCGATCATGGACTACCTGATCTGGAACGAGATCCCGACGGTGCTGGGCAACCTGGTGGGCGGACTGGCGTTCACCGGCCTGACGCTCTACGCCACGCATGTCAGGACTGCGCCCAGGCGCAGCCTCGCCTGATCGACAGCGAACGGCGCGGCCCCGTTCCCGATGCACGGAGGCGGGGCGCGGGAGCAGCGGGAATGGGACGGCAACTCAGGATTTCTGCGGGGCAATACTCCGACCGGGGGCGCAAGCGGACGAACCAGGATTTTCACGGCCTCGTTATCCCGAACGAGCCCGCGTTGAGCGCCAAGGGAATCGCCATCGCGCTGGCCGACGGCATCAGCAGCAGCGAGGTCAGCCAGATCGCCAGCGAGTCTGCGGTTTCAGGCTTCCTGGAGGATTACTACTGCACCCCGGACGCCTGGACGGTCAGGACCTCGGCGGAGCGCGTGCTGGTTGCCACCAACTCCTGGCTGCACGCGCAGACGCAGCAGAGCCAGCATCGATTCGACATGGATCGCGGCTACGTCTGCACCTTCAGCGCGCTGGTGCTCAAGTCGACCACGGCGCACGTCTTCCACGTCGGTGATACGCGCGTCTACCGCTTGCGCGGCGCCGCCCTGGAGCAACTGACCGATGATCACCGGGTCTGGGTGTCGTCGACCCAGAGCTACCTGTCCCGTGCCCTGGGTATCGACCGCAAGCTCGACATCGATTACCTGACGGTGCCGGTGGAGCAGGGCGATGTGTTCCTGCTGGCGACGGACGGCGTCCATGAGCACGTCGATGGCGCCGCGATGGCGGCGATCGTGGAGCGCTGCGCCGGCGACCCGGACCCTGCCGCCCGGGCGATCGCGGAGCAGGCACGCGAGCGGGGTAGCCCAGACAACCTGAGCATCCAGGTGGTCAGGATCGATGAGCTGCCGGGCCCCGAGGCGAACGAGATCTACCGCCAGCTGTCCGAACTGCCGTTTCCGCCGCTGCTCGATGCGCGCAAGGATTTCGACGGCTACCGGATCGTCAGGGAAGTGCACGGCAGCAGCCGCAGCCACATCTACCTGGCCGTCGACACCGAATCTCAGGAGCGCGTCATCGTCAAGACGCCGGCCATCGACCGCCAGAACGATCCGGCTTACCTCGAACGCTTCCTGCTCGAGGAGTGGATCGCCCGACGCATCGACAACGCGCACGTTTTGAAGCCGTGCTCGCAGACCCGCAAGCGCAACTTCATCTACGTTGTCACCGAATTCATCGAAGGCCACACCCTGGCCCAGTGGATGCGCGACAACCCGCGCCCTGACCTGGCGATCGTGCGCGACTTCATCGAGCAGATCGCGAAGGGCCTGCAGGCCTTTCATCGCCTGGAAATGGTGCACCAGGACCTGAAGCCGGACAACGTCATGATCGACGTCACCGGTACCCTGAAGATCATCGATTTCGGGGCGACGCGGGTGGCGGGGATCATGGAAGTCCCGACACCGATCGACCAGATCAACCTGCTGGGCGCGGCACAATATGCTGCGCCGGAGTACTTTCTCGGCGAGCCCGGTTCCGCGCGTTCCGACCTGTTTTCCCTCGGGGTCATCGCCTACCAGATGCTGTCGGGAAAGCTGCCCTACGGGGCCGACGTGCCGAGGTCGCGCACCCGCGCGGCGCAGAAAAAGCTTGCGTACCGCTCGCTGGCGGCGGCAGACCGGGAGATACCGGCCTGGGTCGACGAGGCCATCCGCAAGGCCGTCCATCCCGATCCGAAGGCGCGCTACGCAGAGCTTTCCGAGTTCGTGTTCGACCTGCGGCATCCGAACCAGGCACTGCTCGGCCGGGCTCGCGAACCGCTCGTCGAGCGCAACCCGCTGATGTTCTGGAAACTGGTGTCACTGATCCTCCTGGCGGCCGTCATCGCGCTGGGGTGGCAATTGGCTGCGCACTGATCCGGATCGGGGCGCCCGCACCGGGCGTGCACCGTTTTCGTGGATGCGCTGATCGTTGTTCCCCGCTTTGGTGCGCGCGTGCGCGCCGAGCGCCCGGCAGCATGGGTGAAATCGCCGTGATTTGCGCTGGTTTGCCGTGCTTCGCGCGGCTGGCACGGTATTTGGATATCCGTTCCCGTCCGCCGGCCCGTGCGGACAGCGCAGAGGAAGAGCTTTCATGGCAGCACGGAAAATCGTCGTGGTGGGGAACGGCATGGTGGGCCACCACTATGTCGAGCAGCTGATCGCGAGCGGGCAGGAACTGGACATCACGGTGCTGGGCGCCGAGCCGCGCCCCGCCTACGACCGCGTGCACCTGTCCGAGTTCTTTGCCGGCAAGAAGCCCGAACAACTGGCGCTCACCACGCGCGAGCATTACCGCGAGCAGGGCGTGAAGGCGCATTTCGGTGACCCCGTGTCGGTGATCGACCGCGACGCCAAAGTCGTGACCACCGCCGGCGCTCGCCGCTTCGCCTACGATACCCTGGTGCTCGCGACCGGATCGTATCCTTTCGTGCCGCCGATCCCCGGCGGTGCGCGCGACAGCTGCCTCACCTACCGCACCATCGACGACCTCGGCGCCATCCAGGCGCAGGCGCAGCAGTCGACGGTCGGCGTGGTGGTCGGCGGCGGCCTGCTCGGGCTCGAGTGCGCCAACGCGCTGAAGAACCTCGGTCTCGAGGCGCACGTGGTGGAGTTCGCGCCCGGGCTTATGGGCGTGCAGCTCGACGACGGCGGCAGCCGCATGCTGCGGCGCAAGATCGAGGCGCTCGGTGTGCGCGTGCACACCGGCAAGGCCACGAAGGAGATCGTCGACGGCCAGGACTGCCGCTTGCGCATGAACTTCGCCGACGGCAGCCACCTCGAGACCGACCTGATCGTGTTCTCCGCTGGCATCCGCCCCCACGACCAGCTGGCGCGCGACTGCGGGCTGGAGGTGGCGGCGCGCGGCGGCATCGTGGTGGACTACCACTGCCGCAGCAGCGATTCGGACATCTTCGCGATTGGCGAGTGCGCCAGCTTCGGCAATTTCATCTACGGGTTGGTGGCACCGGGCTATCGCATGGCGGAAGCCGCCGCCAGCCAGCTCGGCGAGCACAAGCAGGTGTTCCAGGGCGCCGACATGAGCACCAAGCTCAAGCTGCTCGGTGTGGACGTGGGCTCCATCGGCGATTCGCACGGCCGTGCCGAGGGCAGCCTGGCGTACCAGTTCTGCGACGAGAAGGTCGAGGTCTACAAACGCATCAACGTGAGCGCCGACGGCAAGCGGCTGCTGGGCGCCGTGCTGGTGGGCGACTGCGCGGACTACGACACGCTGCTGCAGTACTTCCTCAACGCTATCGAGCTGCCGGCGGCGCCGGAGACGCTGATCCTGCCCGCGGTGGCGGGCGGCGCGCCGAAGCTCGGGCCCGCGGCGCTGCCGCTCACCGCGACGGTGTGTTCCTGCCACAACGTCAGCAAGGGCGCCGTGGTCGAGGCCATCGATGCCGGCTGCCGTGCGCTCGGCGACGTGAAGTCGGCCACCAGGGCCAGCACCGGCTGCGGCGGCTGTGCGGCGCTGCTCAAATCCGTGGTCGAGCACGAGCTGGAATCCCGTGGCGTCAGCGTGGACAGGAGCCTGTGCCCGCACTTCCCGTTCACGCGCCAGCAGATCTTCCACCTGTGCAAGGTCGCGCAACTCCGGACCTTCGACGAACTGCTGGCCAATCACGGCAAGGGCAGGGGCTGCGAGATCTGCAAGCCCGCCGTGGCCTCCGTGCTGGCCTCGCTGTGGAACGAGCACGTGCTGGCCAGGCCGCACGTGGCGCTGCAGGACAGCAACGACAATTTCCTCGCCAACATGCAGAAGGACGGCAGCTACTCGATCGTGCCGCGCATTCCCGGCGGCGAGATCACGCCCGACAGGCTGATCGTGCTCGGCGAGGTCGGAAAGAAATACGGGCTTTACACCAAGATCACCGGCGGCCAGCGCATCGATCTCTTCGGCGCGCGCGTCGACCAGTTGCCGGCGATCTGGAAGGAGCTGGTGGACGCCGGCTTCGAGACCGGCCACGCCTACGGCAAGGCGCTGCGCACGGTGAAGTCCTGCGTCGGTTCCACCTGGTGCCGCTACGGCGTGCAGGACAGCGTGACCATGGCGATCGCGATCGAGAACCGCTACAAGGGCCTGCGCTCGCCGCACAAGCTCAAGTCCGCGGTCTCGGGCTGCACGCGCGAGTGCGCCGAGGCGCAGTCCAAGGACTTCGGCGTGATCGCCACCGACAAGGGCTGGAACCTCTACGTCTGCGGCAACGGCGGCATGAAGCCGCGCCATGCGGACCTGTTCGCCACCGACCTCGACGATGCAACCCTCATCCGTTACATCGACCGCTTCCTCATGTTCTATGTGCGCACCGCCGACAGGCTGCAGCGCACCTCGGTGTGGCTGGACAATCTCGAGGGCGGCATAGCCTACCTGCGCGAGGTGGTCATCGAGGACAGCCTCGGCATCGGTGCCGAGCTCGAGGCGCAGATGGCGGCGGTGGTCGGCAGCTACCAGTGCGAGTGGAAGACCACGATCGAGGATCCGCACAAGCTCAAGCGCTTCCGCCAGTTCGTCAACGCCCCCGGGGCGCGCGACGACAACGTGGTCTTCGTCGAGGAGCGCGGCCAGATCCGGCCCGCACGCGACGGGGAGCGTGCCACGCTCATCGCGAAATCGGCCTGAAGGCGGCCCGTTTACCAGACAGCGAGGAATTGGCATGCATCTCGTCTCCGCAGGCAATTGGCTCCGGGTGTGCGCGCTGGATGACCTGGTGCCCGATGCCGGTGTCTGCGCCCTGGTGAACGGCGCGCAGGTCGCGATCTTCTACCTGCCCGACTCGCCGCGGCGGGTCTATGCCATCGGCAACGGCGATCCGATCGGCAAGGCCAACGTGCTCTACCGCGGCCTGGTGGCCGATGTCGGCGGCGAGATCACGGTCGCCTCGCCGCTGTACAAGCAGCACTTCAGTCTCGCGAGCGGCGCCTGTCTCGAGCAGCCCGGGGTGAGCGTGCCGGTGTACGAGGTCGCGCTCGACGGTGACGACGTGCTGATCGGCGCGTAGGGCCCGATCGCACGCGGGTCGCTCACCACGGCCGACGCATCCCGGGTGCTGCCGAGGTCGGGAGCGGCAAAATCGCGGGCAATTCGGTTACCATTCGCGGCGACAACACGCCGGGCATGGCCGCGGCGCCACCGAACGGATTCGCCCCGACATGAACATGCGCCGCTGGTTGATCACCCTGACCGCCTGCCTGCTTGTACTGGCCGCGCTGGCGGGCATCAAGTACCAGCAGATCCGCGCCGCCATCGCCTTCGGCGCGTCCTTTCCGGAGCCCTCCGAGTCTGTCGAGGCGCAACGCGTTGCCCGGAGCGTGGCAGCGAGTCACGTCGCCATCATCGGGGAGATCGTCGCCCCGGAATCCCTTGAGCTGCGCAACGAGCTCGAGGGCCGGGTCAGCGCGGTCCACATGACCCCGGGCAGCCGGGTGCGCCACGGCGAGATCCTGCTGCAGTTCGACATCAGCGAGGAGGGAGCCCGGCTCGAGGCCGCGAAGGCCAGCGCCGCTCTCGCCGCGCTCAACCTCAAACGGCTGCAGCAGCTGCTGACGAACAATTCCGTGAGCCGGGACCGGGTCGACCAGGCACGCGCCGAAGCCGACATCGCGCTCGCTGGCGTGCGGCAGCTGGAAGCGATCATCGCCAAGAAGACCCTGCGCGCACCCTTCGATGCCGTGGTCGGGCTGCACGACATCGAGGCCGGCGAGTACCTCGCGGCGAATACCGCGATCGTGATGCTGATGGGGGTCAAGGATTTCCTGTGGGTGGATTTCAACCTTCCACCCGCCCAGGCCAGCGTGGACGTCGGCGGCACCGTCGAGGTGTCCGTCGCGGGCCATGCCGGTGATGCGCTGAAGGCCCGCGTGATCGCGCGCAATCCCGCCGTTTCGCTGCAGTCGCGCAACCTGCGCTACCGCGCGCGACTCGACTCCGCCCCGGGCATTGCGCCCGGATCGGTGGTCAATCTGCGCGTGCCGACGGGCGAGCGCAGCGTGATCCGCGTGCCCACGCCGGCCGTGGTGCACGACGACATGGGCAGCTACGTGTTCGTGCTCGAGGCGGACGAGGCAGGCGAGCGCTACCGCGCCCGGCGCCGCCCGGTCCAGCTCGGTGAAGAGGACGCCGACCTGGCGGCCGTGCACGCGGGACTCGAGGGCGGCGAGACTATCGCCACGCACGGCGCCTTCAAGCTGCGCGACGGCATGCGCGCCTTCGTGCGCGAACGCGCGCCGGACCCGACGGCGACGGACTAGGCGGATGACATCACCCGCGGCCAGGCCGCGCTTCACCGACCTCTTCGTGATCCGCCCGGTGCTTGCGGTGGTGATCTCGCTGGTAATGATCATCGGCGGCCTGAAGGCGGCCACCGGGATCCCGGTGCTGGAATTCCCGCAGATCGAGAGCTCCTCGCTGGTGATCAGCACCGCCTACGTGGGCGCGCCGGCCAGCGTGGTGCAGGGCTTCGTCACGGAGCCGATCGAGCGCGTCGCCTCCACGGTGCCGGGCGCCGATTACGTCGATTCCTCCACCACCGCGGGTTTCAGCACCGTCACGGTCTGGCTCAAGCTGAGCGAGGACAGCACTGCGGCGCTCGCGGAGCTGTCCTCGCGGCTCAGCCAGATCCGCTACGAGCTGCCCGCGGGCGCCGAGGATCCGGCCGTCACGGTGCAGCGCGCCGACCGCTCCGGGGCGCTGTTCTACCTCGACGTGATCACGGGGGAGTTCCCGCGCGCCGCGGTCACCGATTACCTGGAGCGCCACGTGACCCCGCTGATGGGTGCGATCGACGGCGTGCAGCGCGCCCTGGTCGAACCCGGGCGCAACCCCGCGATGCGCATCTGGCTCGATCCCGCGCGCATGGCGGCCTTCGACATCAGCGCCGGCGAGGTACAGGCGGCGCTGGTCGCCAACAACGTGATCGCCACCATCGGCACCAGCGAGAACCGCCTGCAGCGCCTGAACCTGATCGCGAACACGACGCTGCAGAGCGTGGCGGATTTCGAGCGCCTGGTGCTGCGCGAACGCGACGGAGCGCTGCTGTACCTGCGCGACATCGCGCGGGTGGAGCTCGGCGAGGAAGAGGGCGAGGTGAGTGCGCGCTACAGCCAGCAGGACGCGCTGTACCTCTCGATCTGGCCGGTGCCGGGCGCCAACGAGATCGCGATCGGCGACGACCTCTACGAGGTGCTCGAAGGCATCAATGCGACGCTGCCCGACGGCCTGCGCATCCGCATCGCCTACGACGGCACGCTGTACATGCGCGATGCGATCCGCGAGATATTCACCACGCTGGTCGAGACCATCGTGCTGGTCGGCATCGTGGTGCTGGCGCTGATGGGCTCGGTCCGCACCGCGCTGGTGCCGCTGGTCGCCATCCCGATCTCGCTGCTCGGCGCGGTCGCGGCGATCACGCTGGTCGGATTCTCGCTGAACCTGCTGACGATACTGGCGATCGTGCTCTCGGTGGGCCTGGTGGTGGATGACGCGATCGTGGTGGTCGAGAACGTCTCTCGCTACATGCGCGAAGGGAAGACGCGCATCCAGGCTGCGCTGGCGAGCTCGCGCCAGCTGCTGGCCCCGATCGTCGGCATGACCATCACGCTGGCCGTGGTGTACGCGCCTATCGGTTTCCTCTCCGGCCTGACCGGCGTGCTGTTTCGCGAGTTCGCGTTCACGCTGGCCGTCGCGGTACTGATTTCCGGCGTGGTCGCGATCACGCTGTCGCCGATCATGAGCGCCTGGGCCAACCCGGAGGGCGGTCGCGAGGGGCGCATGACGCGCTGGGTCAACGCGCGCTTCGACGCGCTGCACCGTCGCTACGGCGTGCTGCTGGCGCGGGTGCTCGGCTGGCGCGCCCAGGTGCTGGCGGCGGGCCTGTTCTTCTCGCTGCTGATGGTGCCGTTCTACCTGTTTTCGCAGAAGGAACTGGCGCCGATAGAGGACCAGAGCTCGATCAACATCGTGGTCGACGCGCCCTCGAGCGCCTCGCTCGAGTACACGAACGGCTACATGCACGACGTGATCGCGACCGTGCTCGGGATCCCCGGCGTGCGCTATGTCTGGCAGGTGGTGCGTTCGAGCGGCGCCTTCGGTGGCATCATCTTCGAGCACCCCTCGCAGCGCGACCAGAACGTGCAGGAACTGCTGCCGCAGGTCTTCGCGCGCGTGGCCGAGGTCACGGGCTTGCGCGTGTTCCCGATCCTGTTCCCGGCGCTGCCCTCGGCGGGACAGTTCGACGTGGAGATGGTGGTGCAGTCCCCGGATTCCCCCGCACAGATGAAGCCGCACGCCGTGGCCCTGCTCGAGGCGGCCCAGGCGAGCGGACGCTTCATGTTCGTCGACACCGATCTCAAGATCGACATGCCGCAGCTGCGCTTCGTGCTCGATCGCGAGCGCATCGCGGAGCTCGGCCTGGACCTGGATTCGGTGAGCCGCCAGCTCGCGTTGCTGCTCTCCGGGGACTACGTGAACCGCTTCGACATGAAGGGCAAGGCCTACCAGGTGATCCCGATGGCCGCGCCGCAGGATCGTGCCAATCCGCACGCACTGCTCGACCTGCAGCTGCGCACGCCCGCCGGCGAGCTGGTGCCGTTGTCGGCGATCGCTACACTGGAGCGCGAAGTGGGGCCGCGCGTGCTCGGCAAGTTCCAGCAGAAGAACGCCTTCCGCGTGCTCGGCGGCGTGCTGCCGGGCACCACCAAGGAGCAGGCGCTCGCGGCGCTGGAGACGGCGGCCGCGCAGTTGCTGCCGAAGTCCTACACCATCGACTACGCCGGCGAGTCGCGCCAGCTGCGCCAGGAGGGGAGCACGCTCACGGGCATTCTCGGTTTCGCGCTGCTGTTCGTGTATTTCGCGCTGGCGATCCAGTTCAACAGTTTTCGCGACCCGCTCGTGGTGCTGCTGGGCTCGGTGCCGCTGGCGCTCGCCGGTGCGCTGATGCTGCCCTTCCTGGGGCTGACCACCATCAATATCTACTCCCAGATCGGCTTCATCACGCTGGTGGGGCTGGTTGCCAAGAACGGCATCCTGATCGTGGAGTTCGCCAACCACCTGCAGTCCGAAGGCTTCGGCAAGCTCGAGGCGATCACGGGCGCGGCGGAGACCCGGCTGCGCCCGGTGCTGATGACCACCGCGGCCACGGTGCTCGGGCACTTCCCGCTGGTGCTGGTGACGGGTGCCGGCGCCGAGGCGCGCAACAGCATCGGCATCGTGCTGGTGGCGGGCATGCTGATAGGCACGCTGTTCACGCTTTTCGTGCTGCCCTGCCTCTATCTCGCGCTGGCGAAGGCCCATCAGCGCGAGGAGATCGACCCGCAACACGACGCCGAGCGCACGGCCGAGGTCAGCTACGCCAGCTGAGAGCCGTCGCATCCGTGCAACCCGCGCTGCCAGGGGAAGCCCGGGTCACGCCGCGGCCGGCAGCGAGTTGCGGATCAGGTAGTCGAAGGCGCCGAGGCTCGCCTTCGATCCCTCGCCCATCGCGATGATGATCTGCTTGTAGGGCACGGTCGTCGCATCGCCCGCGGCGAACACGCCGGGCACCGAGGTCTGGCCGCGCGCATCCACCTCGATCTCGCCGCTGCGGGCCAGTTCGACCGTGCCCTTCAGCCAGTCGGTGTTCGGCAGCAGCCCGATCTGCACGAAGATGCCCTCGAGATCGACGCGGTGGCTGGCCCCGCTCGCGCGATCGGTGTAGACGATGCCGTTCACCTTGTGGCCGTCGCCGCTGACCTCGGTGGTCTGCGCGTTCAGGATCACCGTGACGTTCGGCAGGCTGCCGAGCTTGCGCTGCAGCACCGCGTCGGCGCGCAGCGTGTCCATGAACTCCAGCACCGTCACGTGCCCGACGATGCCGGCAAGGTCGATGGCCGCCTCGATGCCCGAGTTCCCGCCGCCGATCACCGCGACGCGCTTGCCCCGGAACAGCGGGCCGTCGCAGTGCGGGCAGTAGGCCACGCCGCAGCCGCGGTATTCCTGCTCGCCCGGCACGTTCATCTCGCGCCAGCGCGCCCCGGTGGCGAGCACGATCGCGCGCGCCTTCAGCACCGCGCCGCTGGCGAGCCTGATTTCGTGCAGTCCGCCGGGCGCCGCCGGCAGCAGGGCCTCGGCGCGCTGCAGGTTCATGATGTCGACGTGGTATTCCTTGACGTGCTGCTCGAGCGCGCGCGCCAGTTGCGGGCCCTCGGTGTGCGCGACCGAGATGAAGTTCTCGATGCCCATGGTGTCCAGCACCTGGCCGCCGAAGCGCTCGGCGACCACGCCGGTGCGGATGCCCTTGCGCGCCGCGTAGACCGCGGCGGCCGAGGCAGCCGGCCCGCCGCCCACCACGAGCAGGTCGAAGGGCTCCTTGTGCGCGAGCCTTTCGGCTTCGCGGGCCGCGGCGCCGGTGTCGAGCTTCGCGAGGATTTCCTCGATGCCGATGCGGCCCTGGGCGAAGGGCTCGCCGTTCAGGTACACGTTCGGCACCGCCATGACCTGGCGCCGCTCGACTTCGTCCTGGAACAGCGCGCCGTCGATCATCACGTGGCTGATGTTCGGGTTGATCGCCGCCATGGCGTTCAGCGCCTGCACCACGTCGGGGCAATTCTGGCACGACAGCGACACGTAGGTCTCGAAGCGGTAGTCACCTTGCAGGGCGCGTATCCGCTCGATCACCTCCGCGTCGAGCCTGGGCGGGTAGCCGCTCGCCTGCAGCAGGCCCAGCACCAGCGAGGTGAACTCGTGGCCCATCGGCAGGCCGGCGAAGCGGATGCGCGCGCCCTCGCCGGCGCGGCCGATGGCGAACGAGGGCGTGCGCGCATCGCCGCCGCCCTCGAGCAGCGTGATCTGCGCCGAGCTCGCGGCCACCTGCGCGAGCAGTGCGCGCATCTCGCCGGACTTCTCGCCGGCATCCAGCGAGGCGAGCAGTTCGATCGGCGCCGCGAGGCGCTCCATGTAGGCCCGCAACTGGTCCTGGATGTTCGCGTCGAGCATGGTGACCTCCTTCAGATCTTGCCGACGAGGTCGAGCGAGGGGGCGAGCGTCTTCTCGCCTTCCTTCCACTTCGCCGGGCAGACCTCGCCGGGGTGAGCCGCGACGTATTGCGCCGCCTTGAGCTTGCGCAGCAGCTCCGAGGCGTCGCGGCCGATGCCGCCGGCGTTGATCTCGACGATCTGGATCCTGCCCTCGGGGTCGATCACGAAGGTGCCGCGCTCGGCCAGGCCGGCATCCTCGATCATCACGCCAAAGTTGCGCGTGATGGTGCCGGTGGGATCGCCGATCATCGGGTAGCGGATCTTGCCGATGGTATCGGACGTGTCGTGCCACGCCTTGTGGGTGAAGTGGGTGTCGGTGGAAACCGCGTAGATCTCCACGCCCATGCGCTGGAACTCGGCGTAGTTGTCGGCCAGGTCCCCGAGCTCGGTGGGGCAGACGAAGGTGAAGTCGGCCGGATAGAAGAACACCACGGACCACTTGCCTTTCAGGTCGGCGTCGGTGACGGTTTCGAACTTGCCGTTCTGGAAGGCGGTGGCCTTGAACGGTTTGACTTCGGTGTTGATCAGCGATTGCATCGTTACTGCTCCTGTGGGTTGCTGCGATGGGATGTCGTTGGCGACGGGAGCAACTCTAGGGGATCGTTAATGTTCAATCCAATTGAATGTAACGGATATATCGATCGAATTTATGAATCATGTGACTGGCCGCGACGGCTGCGTCGCCGCCGCGCTCTTTTGCGACCGGCCGCACAACCCGTCCGGCATCGGGTTGCCATACTTGCACTGGCTCGGCCGGACAGGGGTGCGCGCATGATCAGGGATGTGCTCGGTTACGCCGGTTTCGCGGTCTTCGGGTGGTGGTTGTGGGCCGGCCCGGTCCACGACATGAGAAACGTGCCGCACGACGAGGCGCTGCGCTTCAACGCGCAGGACATGGCGCGCTGCATGGAGTCGCGGGAATTCGCCGCGACTTTCACCGCGGCGCTCCGTACCGATCCCCAGAGCGCCTGTGCCCGCAAGTACGGCCTCTACCAGAGCGAGGGTCGCTGGCTCGCGGCGAATCCGCCACGCGACTGAGCGGTTCCTGGCCTTTTGCATCGCGGACTGCTGGCACTTGCAGTCCGCGCGTCTATAATTG
>JAGPES010000528.1 GCA_018057015.1 Pseudomonadales bacterium
CGCCCGTGCCGCTCGACGTGGCGGACGCATCGCTTAACGAGGTGCTCGCGCAGGTGCTGCTCCTCGGGCTGTGCACGCCGCATCACTTCGATCCGCGCCGCCCGCTGCTGCTCACGCGCGCCAGCCTCACGCGGCGCCTGCAGCTCTACGCCGGCAGGGGGTTCTACGCATGAAGATCGGCGAAGCGCAGTTCCGCTCCCTGCTGGTCGAACTGGTCGACGAAAACCCCTTCGCCTGCCGCGCGCTGCTGCAGATCCTCGACGTCGAGTTCACGCCCGCGGTGCCCACGCTCGCGGTCAGCTGCGGCACGGCGCCGCGCCTGCTGGTGAACCTGGATTTCCTGCGCCGGCACTGCACGCACGAGACGCACGTGAAGGCCGTGGTCTGCCACGAGTTCCTGCACGTGCTGCTGCGCCACACCGAGCGCACGAGCCCGCTCACGCCGTCCGAGCACCTGGCGCTCGATGCCGTGATCAACGCGATCATCCACCGCGAACTGGGCAATGACTACAGCGACTTCATGCGGCTCTTCTACGCGAACGTCACCGGTGCGTACCGGCTGCTGCGGCCCTTCGATTGGGACGAGGGGATGCGTGCCCGCGTATCCGACACGCTGTTCAACGCATGGCACGGGCTCTACGACGGTACGCTGCTGGCCGACGACATCCGCGACCTCGCCAGGGACCTGATGACGCGCGGGCGCGGCGCACCGAAGGCTGGCTGGCTCGGTGACCACGAGCCGCGCGAGCGCGCGCCCGGCGAGGAGCCCGGCGACGACAGCCGCGGCGAAGCGATGTCGGAGGCAGTGACCGAGGCGCTGGAACGCGCGCTGGAGTCGATGAACGGCGACGGCATCTGGCGCTCGCCGAAGGGCCGCGGCATCGCGGCGCGCGCCTACGCCAACCAGGTCAGCGCCACGGAAGCGGGCGTCGAGCGCTGGCGCCGCGCCGCGTGGGAAGTGCTGCGCCGCCACCTGCTCCCCGACCCGCGCGCCCCGAAGACCGAGGATGAGCTCACCGAGTGCCGCCTGCCGGTGCTGAGCCCGGGCGACCGCCGCAGCTTCGCGCGCGCGCTGTGGAACCCGCTGATCCCCGAGGCGGCGTGGGAGAGCCACCGGCGCATCGGCGGCGGCAGCGCGCAGGTGTACCTCGACGTCAGCGGCTCGATGAACGCCGAGATGCCACTGATCGTGACGCTGCTGGCGCGCCTTGGCCGTCACATCCGCCGGCCGTTCTGGGCCTTCAGCGACGTGGTGGCGCCCGCCGTGATCCGCGACAACCGACTGCACGCCGACACCACCGGCGGCACCAGCGTGAGCTGCGTGCTGCGCCACCTGGCGCAGACCCGCCCGCGCGCGGCGGTGATCGTGACCGACGGCCACATAGAGGCCATCGACCGCAAGCTGGTCGGCGCGCTCCAGGGCATCCGCCTGCACGCCATCGTCACGCGCGACGGCAGCACCAACCTGCTGGCCCGCGCCGGCATCCCGTACACGCAACTGGGGAAACTGCCCACATGATCAGGGTTTCGGAGATGGTGCTGCCGGGGCACCCGGACAAGTTCTGCGACCAGGTGGCGGATGCCATCGTGCAGGCCTGCTACGCGGTGGACAAGGAGGCCTACTGCCAGGTCGAGATGAGCTGCTGGAGCGACGAGATCTTCCTGACCGGTGGCATCGTGACCGCGCGGCCGCTGCAGAAGTCGCTCGAAGACATCGTGCGCGAAACGGGCCACGCGATCGGTTACGTGCAAGGCAACGCGATCGACGTGGCGCGCTACCGCATCCGCAACAGCGTGTGCCTCGATACCGGCCGCGCCGCGCAGTGGACGCGGCACGTGAACGACCAGTGCATCTCCATCGGCTGGGCCGGCTACGACGAGCAGGTCGCGTTCCTGCCGCCCGAGCATTTCCTGGCGCACATGTTCCGCGAGGCGCTGACGCAGAGCTTCCAGAGCGGTCGGCTGCAGCGCCAGGGCCCCGACGGCAAGCTCATCGTGCGCCTGCGCGAGAACAGCGCCGACTGGGTGCTGGAGCACGTGCTGGTCACGGTGCAGCACCTCGATGAAACCTGCATCACCGCGGTGAGCGGCGCCGTGGCCGCGGAGCTGCGCGACGCCTACAGCACGCTGCGCGAGCGCGACCGGCGCTGGGCCGCGAAGTGGGAGGACATCGAGCTGCTGGTGAACCCCAATGGCCCGCTGGTCAATGGCGGCAGCGACGGCGACAACGGCCAGACCGGACGCAAGCTCGCGATGGACTACTACGGCCCACGCGTGCCGATCGGCGGCGGCGCGCTGTCGGGCAAGGACCTCACCCACATCGACCGCGCCGCGGCCTGTGCGCTCAGGCAGGCCGCGATCCACGCCGTGCGCGGCGGCGCGAAGGAATGCCTGGTCACCGGCGTGTGGGCGCCGAACATCGGCGAGCCGCTCGACATCATCTGGCAGCTGGACGGGCGCGGGCCGCGCTTGCCGAACGCGTGGTTCGGGCACGGGGAGATGGTGGCGAGGCAGGACGTCGGGGTGGTGAGCGCCGCGCTGGGGCGGGGACGGCATTTCTTCGATGGGGCGCTGCCGTGGCAGGGTGGCGCGGGTGAGACCATATGATAGATGGTTGATGGCAATGGCACCGGGCCGGCATCTTCCGAGGGATTCAGCATGGCCACAATTGCCGTGCTTTGCCGGCCGGCTGGTGGTGCTGTTATGCTGTTTTCATGAAAGTCGGCGATGTGCTTCGTCTACTGCATGATGACGGCTGGCGTCTTGTAGCGACGCGTGGCAGCCATCGTCAGTTCACGCATCCGACGAAACCTGGAAGGGTCACGGTACCCGGCAAGC
>JAGPES010000529.1 GCA_018057015.1 Pseudomonadales bacterium
ACCGTCAGGTGGCGCGCGCGCTCGGCATCAACGTGGCCGACGACGGCGAACTGCTGCGCCTGACCGCAGGAGGCGGACGGCCATGAGCATCGACCACCTCTCCCTGCGCGCGCGCCTGCTGCTCACCGTGCTGCTGCCGGTGCTGCTGCTGGCGGTGGCGATGACCAGCGTGTCGCTGTCTCGCGGTGCGCGCCTCGCGGACAGCGAGATCACCGAGCGCGGTGTGGCCATCGTCAGCTTCGTGGCGCCCGCGGCCGAGTACGGCGTGATCTCGGGCAGCCGCGGCAGCCTCGACGGCCTGATGCTGGCGCTGAAGGCGCAGAAGGACGTCGCCGCCGCGGTGCTGTACGACCGCCGCGGCGACGAGCTCGTCCGCCTCGGCGAGCCCATGCTCTACGACGCTGCGGGGGCACGGCGGGCCATCACCGCGGTGCGCCTGCAGCGCCAGGGGGCACGCGCGGGCTTTGCCGCGCCGGTGTTTTCGATGCCGGTCGAGGTCGACGAGCTTGCCGGTGGCGAGGTGGCGCTCGCGCCGCTGCCCATCGGCTGGGTGTATGTGGAGCTCGACACCCGCGCCTACGATGCGCGCTGGCGCACCATGGTGCTGACCACGGTCGGCCTGGCCGCCGGCGCGATGCTGCTCGCGATGCTGCTCGCCGTCCGCCTGGCCAACGTGGTCGGCGCGCCGGTGGCCAGGCTGGTCGAGGCCGTGCGCCGCATGGCGCGCGGCGAGCTCGACGTGCAGGTCAGCGGCCGCGCCGGCAGCGAGGAGCTGCGCGCGCTTGAGGACGGCTTCAACTCGATGGCGCGCGCGATCACCAACGCGCACAAGACGCTGCAGGCGCGCATCGAGCAGGCGACCGCGCGCCTCGCCCACCAGGCCCTGCACGACCCGCTCACCGCCTTGCCCAACCGCCGCGCGTTCGAGCAGGCGCTGGAAGAACTGCTCGCCGCCTCGCGCCGGGCCGGCGATCACGGCGCCCTGTGCTTCCTGGACCTCGACCACTTCAAGCCGGTGAACGACACCGGCGGGCACGCCGCCGGCGACGCCCTGCTGCGGGTGGTCGCCGACCTGATCCGCGCACGCCTGCGCCTCGAGGACACCGTGTGCCGGATCGGGGGCGACGAATTCGCGCTCATCCTGCGCGGCTGCACCCCGGACGCCGCCGCCCGCATCGCCGACGACCTGTGTGCAGCGGTGCGCGACCTGCGCTTCGAATGGGAGGGCCGCGAGTATAGCATCGGCGCCAGCATCGGCTTTGCGATGATCGACGGTGGGCTGGTGAGCGTGCCCGAGATCGTGCGCGCCGCCGACCAGGCGTGCTACACGGCCAAGCGCGAGGGACGGGGGCGGGCGATTGCGTACCGGCCGCAGGACGGCGGCGCGTCGGCGGCGGGCGACTAGCCGGCTTGCGCATTGGCCGGTCTTCCCCGTGGCCGGCCCGCCCGCTCCCACCGTGCCTTCGTGCGATTGCCCTGGGCATGCACCGGGCGTGCGAGGAGCGCGTGTCGCGCTCCGTATAATGGCGGCTCGATCACCGCAGCGCGCCCCCGCCCGCGCCCGCCATGTTCCATCTCAGCTTCTCCAACCGCTTCGAGATCCTCCTCGACACCCTGCTCGAGCGCCTCGGCGCCGAGCAGCCGGGGCCGTTCGGCCAGCGCCAGGTGGTGGTGCCGAGCAGCGCGCTGCGGCGCGTGGTGGAGCTGGCGGTGGCGGACCGCGAGGGCGTCAGCGCCAACCTGCGTTTCGACTACCTCGCGCAGTGGCTGTGGCAGCAGATCGGCCGCGTGGTGCCGGTGGCGGAGCGCTCGCCGTTCTCGCCCGCGCTGCTGGCGTGGCGCATCCACGGCCTGCTCGATCGCGCGCATGAGCACGGCGCCTGGGTGGCGGCGCATCCGCGGCTGGCGCGCTATCTCGACGGCGCCGACGCGCGCATGCGCTTCGAGCTCGCCGGACGCATCGCGCGCGTGTTCGATCATTACCTGACTTACCGCCCGCAGTGGCTCGAACTGTGGGCGAGCGGGCGCGGCTCGGCGCTGGGGCCCGGGGCGAGTGCCGTCGCGCTCGCCGACGAAGCCTGGCAGGCCGCGCTGTGGCGCCACATCCGCGACGGCATGGGGCTGCGCCAGGAACATCCGGCCCAGGCCTTCCTGCGCCGCGTCAGCGCGATGACGGCCGACGAGCTGGCCGCCGTCGGCCTGCCGGCCACGGTGCACGTGTTCGCGCTGCCCGCGCTGCCGCCGCTCTACCTCGACCTGCTGCGTGCGCTGGCGCCGGTGGTGGACGTGCGCCTGTACGTGCTCAACCCGTGCCGCGAGTTCTGGTTCGACATCGTCGATGCGCGCCGCCTGTCCTGGCTGGCGGCGCAGCAGAAGGACATGTTCTTCGACACCGGCAACAGCCTGCTCGCCGCCTGGGGCAAGCAGACCCGCGCCCACATCGGCCTGCTGTTCGAGGGCGAGCACGCGGTGGAGGAGGACGCCGCGTTCGCCCTACATCCCGCCCGCCATCTGCTGGCGCGGCTGCACAACGCCATCCTCGACCTCGAGGAACTGCCGCCCGCGGGCGTGCGCCTGGCGGCCAGCGACCGCAGCATCGAGGTGCATGTCTGCCACTCGCGCACCCGCGAACTCGAGGTGTTGCACGACCGCCTGCTCGGCCTGTTCAAGCTGCATGCCGGCACCGACGACGCGCTGCGCCCGGCCGACGTGGTGGTGCTGACGCCCGACCTGGAGACCGCCGCGCCGCTGATCGAGGCTGTGTTCGGCACCGCGCCGGCGGCGCGCCGCATCCCGTGGCGCATCACCGGCCTCGGC
>JAGPES010000531.1 GCA_018057015.1 Pseudomonadales bacterium
CGACCACCTTGACCATCTCGAGGCACTTGTTGCTGTAGCCCCATTCGTTGTCGTACCAGCTGACCAGCTTGACGAAGGTGTCGTCCAGCGCGATGCCGGCCTCGGCGTCGAAGATGCTGGTGCGCGCATCGCCGCGGAAATCGGTGGCGACCACCTTCTCGTCGGTGTAGCCGAGGATGCCCTTGAGCGCGCCTTCCGACTGCGCCTTCATCTCCGCGCAGATCTCGGCGTAGGTCGCCGGATTCTCAAGCTCGACCGTGAGGTCGACCACCGAGACGTCGCTGGTCGGCACCCGGAACGACATGCCGGTGAGCTTGCCCTTGAGCTGCGGGAGCACCACGCCCACGGCCTTGGCCGCGCCGGTCGACGACGGGATGATGTTTTCGAGGATGCCGCGGCCGCCGCGCCAGTCCTTGTTGGACGGACCATCGACGGTCTTCTGCGTGGCAGTAGTGGCATGCACCGTGGTCATCAGGCCGCGCTTGATGCCCCACTTGTCGTCCAGCACCTTGGCCAGCGGCGCCAGGCAGTTGGTGGTGCAACTGGCGTTGCTGATGATCGCCTGCCCGGCGTAGGACTTGCAGTTCACGCCGTGCACGAACATCGGCGTGTCGTCCTTCGACGGCGCCGACAGAATCACCTTCTTCGCGCCAGCGGCGAGATGCTTGCCCGCGCTGACCTTGTCGAGGAACAGTCCGGTGGATTCCAGCACCACGTCCGCGCCGACCTCGTCCCACTTCAGGTTGGCCGGATCGCGCTCCGCGGTCAGGCGGATGGTCTTGCCGTTGACCACCAGGTGGCCGTCCTTGACCGACACTTCGCCCTTGAAGCGGCCGTGCACGGAGTCGTAGCGCAGCATGTACGCCAGGTAGTCCGGCTCCAGCAGGTCGTTGATCGCGACGATCTCGATGTCGTCGCCGAAGTTCTGCACCGCCGCGCGGAACACGCAGCGCCCGATGCGACCGAAACCGTTGATGCCGACCTTGATGGCCATGGAGTCTCCTGGCGGATGGTTCGTGGGGAAGCCCGCATTCTACCCAATCGCCCGGTGCAGTCCGTGGCCACGGATTTGATCGTGGTCAAGATGCGCGCGGCCGCGTGGGCAGACACTGGTTCCGGTTGAAACAAAAACCCACTGGAGCCCCTGCATGAACACCCTCCGCATCGCCCTCGCCGCCACGCTCGCACTGGCCGCCACCCCCGCGCTCGCCCAATCCGCCGGCAGTTGGACCTTCGGCGTCGGCGCCCACAACGTCGCGCCCAAGTCCGACAACGGCACCCTGACTGCCACCCCGCTCGGCAACCTGAAGATGGACGTGGGCAGCAACGTGCGCCCGACCATCACCGCCGAATACTTCGTCCGCGACAACCTCGGCGTCGAAGTGCTCGCCGCGCTGCCGTTCCAGCACGACATCAGCGTCGTCGGCGTCGGCAAGGTCGGCTCCACCAAGCACCTGCCGCCGACGGTCTCGCTGCAGTACCACTTCGGCCAGGGCAAGGTGAAGCCCTTCGTCGGCGTCGGCCTCAACTACACCACGTTCTTCAGCACCAAGTCCGAAGGCGCGATCGCCGGCACCAACCTCGACCTGTCGGATTCCTGGGGCCTGGCCGCGCACCTCGGCGTGGACTTCAAGGTCGGCGAAAAGGGCGCGATCCGGGTCGACTACCGCAAGATCGACATCGACACCAAGGTCAAGCTCAACGGCGCCAACCTGGGCACGAAGAACACCGTCAACATCGACCCGTCGGTGTACGGGATCGCCTACGTCTTCAGTTTCTGATCCGCGGCGGCGGGTGTCATACCGCCGTCGGCCATGCCGGGATATCCTCCCGGCATGGCCATTCCACGCTCATTCCGCTTGCTCGCTGCCCTGCTCTGCATGGGCGCCATTTCCACCGCCGCGGCCTGGGGCCAGCTCGGCCACGGCATGGTCGGCGAACTCGCGCAGCGACATCTGGATCCAAAGGCCCGCGCCGAAGTCGCGGCCTTGCTGGTCGGCGAACCGGATCCGACCCTGGCCGGCGTGGCCTCATGGGCCGACGACATCCGCGGCAGCGACCCTGAACGCTTCAAGGCCACCTCGCGCTGGCATTACATCAATGCGAAGGGCGGTGGTTGCGGCTTCGACCTCGCCCGCGATTGCCCGGACGGAAACTGCGTGGTCGGCGCGATCGAAACCCAGCGCGCGATCCTTGCCGATCGCAGCCAGCCGATCGAAGCGCGCCGCGACGCACTGAAGTTCATCGTCCACTTCATCGGCGACGCACACCAGCCGATGCATGCCGGCAGTCGCACCGACAGCGGCGGCAACGGCTTCCAGGTGAGCCTGCGCACGCCGATCGAGCCCGAGGCCTACGCGCGCAGCAAGTATGTCGACGGGGTGATGGGCACCAACCTGCATTCGGTCTGGGACTACTACATCCTCGCCGGTCGCGGGCTCGGCCTGCAGGCGTATTCGGACAAGCTCGACGCGCTGCCGTGGCCGCCGACTCCAGCACCGTCCGCGCACGACGTCATGCCCCTGGCCTGGGCCGGCGAATCCTGCCGCCTGATCGACGCGCGCGGCATCTATCCACCCGACGACAAGCACACGATGGACAGCGCCTACCTCGATGCGATGCGCCCGCTCGCCGAGCAGCGCGTCCGCCAGGCCGCGTGGCGGCTTGCGCAATTGCTGAACCAGACCCTGGCCCGCTGAATCAGGCGGCCGGCGGCGGGGCGGCGAGCTCGTCGAACGCGCGCAACGCCTCGGCCGCGTAGATCATCGACGGCCCGGCGCCCATGTAGATCGCCATCGACAGCGTT
>JAGPES010000530.1 GCA_018057015.1 Pseudomonadales bacterium
ACATGGCAACCATGATCCTGCAATAATTCCCGCACCCTCCTCGACGGTTGCTCCATCCATGCACCACGCACGCCGCACCCTCGCTGCAGCACTCGGGCTGTTTCGCGCCGGGCGCTACGCCGAATGCGCGCGGACGCTGGAGCCGCTTTGCGCGGCCGGCGAGCCCGCGGGCGCGCTGTCGCTGGCCGCGATGGCGCTGTCGCTGGCAGGCGAGGCGCAAGCCGCCACGCGCTGCTTCGAGCGCCATCTCGCGCGGCAGCCGGCGGATGCCGCGAGCTGGAACAACTTCGGCAACCACCTGCGAGCGTACGACGCGGCGCACGCGATCGCCTGCTACGGCAGGGCCATCGCACTGAAGCCGGACTTCGGTGACGCGCGCTTCAACCTGGCACTGCTGCACAACGAGCGCCGCGAGCATCGCGCGGCGCTCGCGGCGCTCGCGCCGGGCACGCGCGCTGCCTGCACGCCGCGCGAGCACGCGCTGGCGGCCTCACTGCACCTGCGGCTGTACGAATGGGACGCGGCCGTGCCGCACCTGGAGACGCTGCTCGCGCGAAACCCGGCCGATGCGCGCACGCGGCTCAACCTTGCCGTTGCCCAGCGCATGCGGGGCGACGCGAGCCAGGCGCTGCGGACGCTGACGGCGGCTGGCGATGCGGCCCCGGAGGCGCTGCGCTTCGAGCGCGCCTCGATCCTGCTGGAAACGGGCGGGACGGAAGCCGCGCGCACGCTGTTCGAGGGAATCGTCGCGCACAACCCCGCAAACATCGCGGCGCACGAGGCGCTCGACAAGATCCATTTCGAGACCGGGGAGCCCGGGCGGGTCGGGCAGAGCCTGGCGCAGGCCTTCGCGCGCAGCGGCGATCCGGCGCTCGCCACGGCTCTGGCGCTGCAGTACGAGCGCATCGGCGCGCGCGAGCGCGCGCTCGCGATCATCGAGCGCCTGGCACCCGCACACCGCAGCGTCGAGGCGCGCCGCCTGCGGGCACGGCTGCTGGTGGCCGCCGGTCGCACGGCAGAGGGCGGGCGCGAATTCGCGGCCTGCCTCGAGCTGCACCCCGGCGAACGCGGCGCGAGCCTGGATTACGCCCGCTTCCTGATGCTGGAAAACCGCGCGCCCGAGGCTGCGCAACTGCTGGAGCACGCGCTGGCGCAGCACCCCGAGGACCAGCTGCTGCTGGCAAACCTGGGCACGGCCTGGAAACTCTGCGCCGACGCGCGCCACGATGCACTGTTCGACACGGCGCGCCTGGTGCGTGTGTACTCGCTGTTCGATTTCGGGCTGGACGCGCCCTTCTTCGCGGAGCTCGCCGCGCTGCTGCGCGACATGCACCTCGCGACGCATCACCCGCTGGACCAGTCGCTGCGCGGCGGCACGCAGACCGTGGGCAACCTGCTCGGGCGTCGCGAGGCGCCCATCGTGCGACTGCGGCGCGCGATCGAGGCGGTGCTGGCGGACTACCTCGCGCAACTCGCTCCCGATGCGCGGCATCCCTTCCTGCGGCGCCGTCCCGAACGTTGGCGCTTTGCCGGCTCCTGGTCGGTGCTGCTGCACAGCGAAGGCTTCCACGTGCCGCACACCCACGGGCAGGGCTGGCTCAGCTCGGCGCTGTACGTGGCGCTGCCGGGGGGAACGCAGGGCAGGGAAGGCTGGCTGGAGTTCGGCCGCAGCGACCTGCGGCTGCCGCCCGCCGCGGATCCGCCAGGGACCGCGCTGGAGCCTCGGGTCGGCCGGCTGGTGCTGTTCCCCTCGTACCTGTGGCATGGCACGGTGGCATTCAGCGCGCCGGGAGAACGGCTGACCGTCGCCTTCGACGTGGGCCCCGCGGACTGAGCGCCAGAGGAACACCTCGTCGCTGCGCGTGCGCTCGGCGATGCGTTCGCCGCCGATGCGCAAGTCGCCGATGCCCTCGACCAGCCGCGTGCAGGTCTCGCGCTCAGCCGGGCGGCACCACCAGCGGCAGGTGCGCGACCACGCGCGATGGCAGCCCCGGTGCCGCGGTGGTTCCGGGGCAGCGCGCGCCACCAGGCCATGGCGGCGCCGGAGGGCAGCGGGAGGCGGTAGCGGCGCATCTCAGAGCGCACGCCGCACCGGCTCCGCCAGCAACGCGCCGGCCATGCAGGCGAGCATCACGGCGCCGCCGAACCAGAACAACTGCACCTGCTGCAGCGCCACCTCGGCGAGGTTCAGGAACGGTGCCAGCGGGAACTGGCTCGCGACCACGGCCGAACCCAGTACGGCAGCAGCAGGCACCACCCAGTCGAGGCGCGCGGCGTGCCGCGTTGGCGCCGGGGGCAGGGCGGCGAGCACGCGCTGAGTGAAGCCGTCGTCGTCCAGATGCGGTTCGCCCGCGCGCAGCGCGCGCTCGAGCCACTGGTCGTCATGCGTTGCCATTGCCGAATCCCTCCTGCCAGTCACTCAGCAACTCCTGCAGCTTGTGGCGGCCTCGAAGCACATGCGTTTTCACCGTTCCGATCGGCAGTCCCATTATGTCCGCTATCTCCGGGTGCGAAAACCCGCGCTGGAGCGCGAAGTGCACCGCGTCGCGCTGCCCCGGGCTCAACTGGCGCAGCGCGGCGTCGAAATCGTCCATGAAGGCGCGCGCTTCGCTTGCGTCCGGCGCGACCGCGTGGTGCTCGGCGACCTCCTCGGTGTCCGGCTGGTGGCGCCGCACCTCGCTGAGGAAGCTGCGATAGGCGATGCGGTAGAGCCAGGTGCGGAAACTGCTGTCACCACGGAAACCCGCCAGCGAGCGCCACGCCCGGATGAAGGTCTCCTGCGCGAGGTCGTCGGCCAGCGCCGCGT
>JAGPES010000532.1 GCA_018057015.1 Pseudomonadales bacterium
AGTCGCTGTACGCGGCGGTCGGCAAGCGACTCACCTACGTGCTGAACGTGGGCGCGCGGGCGATGACCAAGGCCTCGCTGAACGTGCACGCCGGGCACGACGACTATCACTGCGTCGACGACACCGGTTTCTTCCAGCTGTTCGCCGCCAACGCGCAACAGGCCGCGGACCTCAACCTCGTCGCGCACCGGATCGCGGAACTGGCGCTCACGCCCGGCATCGTGGCCCAGGACGGTTTCCTGACCACGCACCTGATCGAATCGCTGCGCCTGCCCGAGCGCGAGCTCATCGCCGAGTATCTCGGTCGCCCGGAGGACCTCATCGAATGCCCCACGCCCGCGCAGCGCCTGATCTTCGGCGAACGCCGCCGGCGCATCCCGGAGCTCTGGGACGTCGACAACGCGCTCATGGCCGGGATCGTGCAGAACCAGGACGCCTACATGCAGAGCGTCGCGGCGCAGCGGCCGTTCTTCTTCGATCACATCGACGAACTCGCGGCGCGTGCCTTTGGCGAGTTCGCGGAGCTGACCGGGCGCAGCTACCAGGCGGTCATGCCTTACCGCTGCGATGACGCCGAGTACCTGCTGGTCTGCCAGGGCAGCGCCGTGCCCAGCGCCGAGGCCGTTGCCGATTACCTGCGCGAGACCCGCAAGATCAGGGTCGGCGTGGTGAACATGCTGATGTTCCGGCCCTTCCCGGCGCGCCTCGTCGCGCATCTGCTCAAGGGGCGGCGCGGTGTCGCCGTGCTCGAGCGCACCGACCAGCCGCTGGCGGCGGACCTGCCGCTGATGCGCGAGATCCGCGCCACGCTGGGCAAGTGCCTGGAGAACGGCCAGCAGCCGCGCGATCCGCCGTGGCCCGCGCTCGAGACCTACCGCGATCTCGACGCGCTGCCGCCGCTGTACTCCGGCGCCTTCGGGCTTGGCAGCCGCGACCTGCAGCCCGAGGGACTGATCGGCGCGATCGAGAACATGCTGCCCGGCGCCGCGCAGCGCCGGCAGTACTACCTGTCGATCGACTTCCTGCACGCCGAGGCACGCACGCCGAAGCAGGCGCTGCAGCAGGAGTCGATCGCCGCCGCCTACCCGCAGGTCCGCCACCTCGCGCTGCGCGGCAGCGAGAACCCCAACCTGATGCCCAGGGGCAGCATCACGGTGCGCCTGCACTCGATCGGCGGCTGGGGCGCGATAACCACCGGCAAGAACCTGGCCATGACGCTCTACGAGCTGCTCGGCCTGCACATCAAGGCCAACCCGAAATACGGTTCGGAGAAGAAGGGCCAGCCGACCACCTACTACCTCGCCGCCGCGCCGGAGCCGATCCGCATCAACTGCGAGTTCTACTACGTCGACGTGGTGCTGTCGCCGGACCCCAACGTGCTGGCGCACACCAACGCGCTGGCGGGCCTGCGCAACGGCGGGGTCTTCGTGCTGCAGAGCGATCTCGGCTCGCCGGAGGAGGTGTGGGCCAGCATTGCGCCACACTACCGCCAGCAGATCGTGGATCGCGACATCCGCGTCTTTTACCTCGACGCCTTCGCGATCGCGCGCGCCGAGGCCACCGATCCGGACCTGCAGCTGCGCATGCAGGGCAATGCGTTCCAGGGCGCCTTCTTCGCCACCTCGCCGCTGATGCAGGAGGTCGGCCTGACCGGGGAGACGCTGCTCGGCGCGATACGCACGCAGCTGCAGCACAAGTTCGGGGCCAAGGGGGCCCGCGTGGTGGAGGACAATGTCCGCGTGGTCCGCCGCGGCTTCGACGAGGTGCGCGAGGTCGTCGACCGCAGCGTGGGCGACAAGGCGCCGCTGGCGCGCCAGGGCGCGGGCGAGCTGCCGGTGCTGGTGCGCGGGCTGCCGCAGAGCGGCTCGGCGCAGAGCGACATCCACCGTTTCTGGGAGCAGACCGGCAGCTTCTATGCCCGCGGCCAGGGCTCGGACATCATCGCCGATCCATTCGTCAGCCTCGGCGTCATGCCCGCCAGCTCGGCGATGTTCCGCGACATGAGCGGCATCCGTTTCCAGCACCCGCGCTGGATCGCGGAGAATTGCACCGCCTGCGGCAAGTGCTACACCGTCTGCCCGGACACCGCGATCCCCGGCCTGGTCAGCGAGATCGGCGCGGTCTTCGACACCGTGGTGACGCGCCTGCGCCGGCGCGGCATCGCGGCGGAGCAGTTGCCGGGACACCTGCGCCGGCTCGAGCCGAAGCTGCGCCAGCTGCTCAACGCCGCCGCCGACGAGGACTCGGTGCCGGACATGCTGCGCATGGCCATCGGCGACTACCTGTCGGCGCGCATCGATGCCGGGCAGGGCGCGACGCTGCGCGCCGATTTCGATGCCTTCCTGGAGGAGATCGGCAGCTTCCAGTTCGCGTTGAGCCGTCCCTACTTCCGCGTGCCGGAGAAGGGCCGGGCTGGCAGCGGCGGCCTGCTCAGCATCACGGTGAACCCCTATACCTGCAAGGGCTGCATGGAGTGCGTCGCGGTCTGCGAGGACAACGCGCTCCAGGCCCTGGTGCAGACGCCGGCAACGGTCGAGGAGCTGCGGCGCAACTGGGATTTCTGGCGCGACCTGCCGACCACGCCGCCACAGTACATACGCGTCGAGGACCTGGAGCAGGGCATCGGCGCGCTGGAAACCATTCTGCTCGACAAGCAGGCCTACCAGTCTTTCGCCAGCGGGGACGGCGCCTGCCTCGGGTGCTCGGAAAAGACCGTGGTGCACCTGTTCGTCGCGACGGTGGAGTCGCTGATGCGACCGCGCGTGGAGCGTCACGTGGCGCACCTCGACCGGCTGATCGAAGG
>JAGPES010000057.1 GCA_018057015.1 Pseudomonadales bacterium
TCCCTGCATCTACTGCTACACCTGCGTCAGCGCGATCTACACGCTGGAATCGACGCGCTGCGCCGTGAACTCCGGCTGCGGCATCGAGTACCTGCGCCTGAACGCGCCGAAACCGGGCGCGCGCAGGCGCGTGGTGGTGGTCGGCGGCGGCCCCGGTGGCATGGAGTCGGCGCGCCGTCTGGCGCGCGACGGCCACGAGGTGATCCTGATCGAGCGGGGCGACCGCCTCGGCGGCACGCTGCGCTTCGCCTCGCTGGCCTACGCCGCGAACGAGCGCCTGCTGGACTGGCTGCGCCTGCAGGTGGAGCAGGCGAAGATCGAGGTGCGCCTGAACACCGTTGCCACCCCCGAGTTGCTGAAGTCGCTGCAACCCGACGACGTGATCGTCGCCACCGGCGCGCTGCGCAATATGCCGCCCATTCCGGGCGGCGACCTGGCGCACGTGTTCAGCGGCGACGACATGCGCAAGATGATGCTCGGCGAGAGCTCCGATGCCCTGCAGCAGAAGACCTCGCTGCTCACGCGCATCGCGACCAGGGCGGGCGCGGCGACCGGGCTCACGGCGAATCTCGATTTCGTGCGCAAGGCCACGCACGCGTGGATGCCGCTGGGCAAGAACGTCGCGATCATCGGCGGCGAGCTGGTGGGCCTCGAGCTGGCGGAGTTCCTGCTCGAGCGCGGGCGAAAGGTCAGCGTGATCGACGAGGTGCCGCGCCTCGGCAAGGGCCTCACGCTGGTGCGGCGCATGCGTCTGCTCGCGGAGCTGAAGGAGCACGGACTGGGCCTGTTCGCGAGCGCCAGGGACATCCGTATCGAGACCGGCCGGGTCAGCTTCACCGACGCCGGTGGCGCCGCGCGCACGGTGGACGCGGACCACGTGATCGTCGCGAAAGGCGCGACGGGTGATTCCTCGCAGGCCGATGCCTTCCGTGCCGCGGGCCTGCGCGTGCACGAGGTCGGCGACGGCACCGGCGTGGGCTATATCGAGGGCGCGATGCGCGGCGCGATGCTCGCCGTCGACGCGATCAACGCGGGAGAGGCGAACGTGGCCTGAGGCGCGCGCCGGCGTGGCACGCCGCGCGGCTCACCAGAGCGCGCGGCCGCCGTCGATCACGTGATCGCCTCCCGTGATGTAGGCGCTCTCGTCCGAGGCCAGGAACACCGCCAGCTGCGAGACCTCGCTCTTGCGCCCCGTGCGGCGCAGCGGGATCGCCGCGAGCTGCGTTTCGTCCAGCGGTCCGCCCGCCATTCCCGTTTCCTCGATCGCGCCGGGCAGGATCGCGTTGACGCGAATCCCTGACGGACCGAGGTCGTAGGCCGCCGTCTTGGTCAGCCCGCGTATGGCCCACTTCGAGGTGCCGTAGATCGCATGCCACGGGATCCCGCGCATTCCGGCCAGCGAGGAAAGGTTGATGATCGAGCCACCACCGGCCTCGCGCATCATCGGCGCGATCCTGCTGATGCCGAGCCAGCTGCCGAAGATGTTCACGTCGAGCAGCTTGCGCACGCGTTCGGGATCGGCCTCGTCCACGGGGCAGATGAAGTACATCGCCGCGTTGTTGAGCAGCACGTTGGCCGGCCCGAAGGCCGCGCGCGTGGCCGCCAGCACCGCGTCCCAGTCCTCCGGCCTGCTCACGTCGTGACGCACGAACCTTGCGTTGGCGCCGAGTTCCGCCGCGAGGGCCTTGCCAGCTTCCTCCTGCAGGTCGGTGAGGACCACGCGCGCACCTTGCGCCACGAACGCGCGCGCGTGTTCCGCGCCCATGCCCTGCGCCGCACCCGTGATGATTGCGATCTTGCCCTGCAGCCTGGTGCCGTCGTTCGCCATGTGTGTACTCCCGTGGTGTGGTTAGAGGAAGCGGCAGTATAGAGGTCCCGCCGCGGCAATCTCCGGACATTGCACTTCACTTAGATATAAGTTAAACAGTCTGCCCGGAGCGATTCCCGCCTAATCGGAACGGGTGATGCCGAGGGGTCCGCGGTCGCATAAGCTGCGTCGTTCGAATAATGACTTTGTGCTGAGGAGATTCGGAACCATGGAAGACGAACACGCGGTATTCGGCGGCGGCGTGGCGGTGATCACCGGCGCGGCCTCGGGCATAGGAGAGGGGCTGGCGCGCCACGCGGCGGTACTGGGCATGAGGGTGGTGCTCGCGGACATCGCGGTCGAGCGCATGGAAGCGGTGGCGGCCGACATCCGCGCCGCGGGTGGCGAGGCGATGACCGTGCCCACCGACGTGACCGACCCTGGCGCGCTCGACCGGCTGGCGGCGAAGACGCACGAGTCCTGGGGCGACGTACGGCTGCTGATGAACAACGCGGGCGTCGAGACGCTCGGTTTCGTGTGGGAGATGCCGGCAGCCACCTGGGACAAGACGCTCGCGATCAACATCAACGCGATGGTGCACGGCGTGCGCGCCTTCGCGCCGCGCATGATCGCCGCGGGCAAGCCGGCGTTCATCGCCAACACGTCCTCGATCGGCGGGCTAGGCATCATGCCGGTGCAGACCTCCTACATCATGAGCAAGCACGCGGTGCTCGCGTTCAGCGAATGCCTCAGCCTGGAGATGCAGGTGAAGAAGGCGCCGATCCAGGTGTCGGCGATCCTGCCGGGGCCGGTGGCCACGCGCATCTTCGAGGACTCGGATCCCGGCACCGACCCGATGGCGGTGCACCATCGCGAGGTCATGCGCGCGATGCTCGCCGATTCCGGCATCAGCGGTCTGGAGGCAGCCCGGCGCATCCTGCGCCAGATCGCCGCCGGCGAGTTCTGGGTGTCGACTCACCCGGAAATCACCGCGGAATTCGCACGCCAGCGCGCGGCGCAGCTAGCCGGGCTCATCAGGCCGCAGCTGGGCCCTGAAGTCCTGGCGATACTGGGCGCCTAGGCGCGCCATGCCTGTGGTCGGCATGCATGCCAACCTGGACGGGAGAAACCACATGATCGTCGTGCAGGATCGTATCGATGTCGCGCCCGCAGACCTGCCCCGGGTGCGCAAGCTGTTCCAGGAGCGCTACATGCCGGGCGCCGAACAGCGCGGCCTGCATTTCGCGGAAGAGCGGGTCTCGCCTCCCTTGAGGCTGCAGGACCAGCCCGGCACGCTGTGGCTGCGCTGGTCGCTGGCCGATGCGGGCGCGTTCTGGGCCGCGCGCCACGCCGCGGGCGATCCGGCGGTCGCGGCCTTCTGGGCCGAGCTCGACGGTGTCGTGCTGAAGCGCGAGCGTCATTACCTGGCGCCGGGCGACGACCCGCTGCCGGGGCCCGAGGACACCACGGCCTACCAGCGCCAGCCGGGCGCCTGGCGCGAAACGGCCCAGCTCTACCTGAAGGGCGACATCGCCGATGCCGACCGCACGGCCTTTGTCGCGCTGCTGGAGCGCGCCGGCGCAGAACTCCCGGGCGCGCAGGCGGCGAGCCTCGCGGCGAACTTCGTGCCCGACTACGGCGCGGGCCATTACACCTGGGACCTCGTCTACCGTGACCAGGCCGCGGCCGAGGCTGCGCACGCCTCGTCGTTCTGGCGCGACCGGATCCTGCCCGCGCTCGAGCGTCACTGCCGCGCGCGCGTGGCACTGGGGCTCGAAACGCTGGGCGCCGGTGCGCGCGCACCGGCGCTCGCCAATGGCGTCAAGCGCACCGCGCTGTTCCGGTTGCTGCCGGGAGTGCCGTCCGGGCTGCAGTCACGTTTCGCGCGCGACACGCTCGAGATGGCAGCCCAGATTCCCGCGATCCTCAACTGGCGCCTGAGCCGTGCCGTGCCGCTGGCGTGGGACGCGCCGGATTGCGCGCCGTGGAGCTTCGTGTGGGAGCAGGAATACGCCTCGCTCGACGGCCTGAACATCGACTACATGGTGCATCCGCACCACTGGGCGCACGTCGACCGCTGGTTCGATCCGGAGTCGGGTGCGCAGATTATCGATACCGCGCTGTGCCACGCGTTCGCGCCGCTGGCGCAGAGCATCATCGTGCTCTAGGCAGTCTTGTGGTTTGTCCTGTGGGTCGCCATTTATGGCGACAGCAGCATTCGGCCAGGCACCCGTCGGCATGAATGCCGACCCACATACAATCGCAAAAGGAGAGCAGGAGATGAGCAGCTTACTCGACGGAAAAATCGCGCTGGTCACCGGCGCGAGCCGCGGCATCGGCCGCGCGCTGGCGCAGCGCCTCGCGGCCGAGGGCGCCATGGTGGTGGTGAGCGCGCGCAGCCTGGACACGGCCGGCCAGTACGCCGGCACGCTGCGCGAGACGGTGGGGCTGATCGAGGCAGCCGGCGGGCGCGCGATGCCGCTGGTCGCCGACATCGAGAATCCGGCCGACGTGGAGGCGCTGGTGGGCCGCGCGGTGGAACTCGCGGGCGGTATCGACATCATGATCCACAGCGGCGGCAAGGCCGAGTACGCGCACAGCAGTGTGATGCCCGTGGACATGTTCGACCGCACCATACAGCACTACCTGCGCGCGCCCTTCACGCTGATGCAGAAGGCCGTGCCCGAGATGCGCAAGCGCGGCGCGGGCTGGATCGTGGTGCTGGGCTCGGTGACGGCGCTGCCGCCCGGGCGTCCGTTCGACGAATTTGCCATTCACGGCGGGGCGAGCGTCTACGCCGCGATCAAGGCCGCGGTGCACCGCATGACGCAGGGGCTCGCGGCGGAGTTGCTCGCCGACAATATTGCGGTGAACACCCTGGCGCCGAGCACCGCGATCCGCACGCCCGGGGCCTCCGACCTGATTCCCGAGGAATATCCCTCGGAACGCATCGAGTACATCGTCGAGACCGGGCTCGCGCTGTGCCACCTGCCGGCCAGGGAACGCACCGGGCTCACGGCTTACAGCCTGCACTTCCCGCTCGCGCACAGGCTGCCCGTCCACACGCTGGACGGCCGCGAACGCATCGAGGACCCGGTGATCCCGCCCTACGCGCACCCGGCGATCGTGGGATCGGGCCAAGGCAGCTGAATCGAGAGGAGCAACGCACATGTTCGCGATGATCATCAACGAGACCGGTGGCCCCGAAGTCCTGCAGTACGGCGAGATCGCCACTCCCGAACCGGGTCCCGGCGAAGTGCGCATCCGCGTGGCCTATGCCGGCGTGAACCCGGCGGACTGGAAGAATCGCCAGGGCATGCTGGCGGCGTTCCGACCCTACTCCTTCCCGTACATCATCGGCTTCGATGCCTCGGGCGTGGTGGACAAGCTCGGCGCGGGTGTCAGCGGCTTCAAGGTCGGCGACCGCGTGTTCACGCCCACCAACCACGGCCAGGGCGGGCAGGGCAGCTACGCGGAATTCGCGCTCGCGAGCGCGGACCGCGTGGCACACATGCCCGCCGGGTTGAGCTTCGCGCAGGCCGCCGCGCTGCCCGTTGCCGCGCTCACCGCGTGGCAGGGGCTATTCGATCGCGGCGAACTGCAGGCCGGCCAGCGCGCCCTGATCCACGGCGGCTCGGGCGGGCTCGGTGGCTTCGCCGTGCAGTTCGCGCGCTGGGCCGGCGCGCACGTCGCGGCCACCTGCAGCACGCCGAACGTCGAGTACCTGCGCGGGCTCGGCGTGGAGCGCGTGATCGACTACCGCCGCGAGAGCATCGCCGGGGCCGTCGCCGCCTGGGCGCCGGGCGGGCTCGATTACCTGATGGACGCGGTGGGCGTGAGCACCCTGCCGGACGGCCTGGACCTGGTGCGACCCGGTGGCACCTTCGTCAGCATCCCGACCCTGAACGACGACGGCGACATCCCGGGGGCTGCGGCCGCGGGCGCGGCGAAGGGCGTGAGGCGCGTGTTCTCCACGATGACGGACATCGACTGCGGGCCCACGCTGACGAAGATCGGTGAGTTGCTGGTTGCGGGGCACGTGAAGCTTCCGCCGCTGCGCGAGTTCGCGCTGCGCGAGGCGGCCGAGGCACACCGCCTGATCCAGGGCGGCCACAATCGCGGCAAGATCGTGCTGAAAGTCGCGGATCTCTGAACACCGCCGATCGTCGGCGAACAACCAACCTACACGGGTATCAACCATGAATTTCGAGACCTTTTTCGGCTTCACCAAGATCATCGTCGACGACCTCGATCGCATCGCGGTCTTCTACGAACAGACCATGGGCTTCCGTCAGTTCCAGCGCGTGCACAGCAGCGTGGCCGGCGAGCCGATGGAGGAGATCATCCTCGTGCACGGCGAGGGCATGGGCCAGAGCGTGCCGCTGGTGGTGTGGAAATGGCCGAACCGCCCCGCGCCCGCGGCGAGCGACGTGATCCTCGGCTTCCAGACGAGGGATGTCGCTGCGCTGGTGGCGAAGGTCGTGGCGGCCGGCGGCAGCGTGGTCGAGGCACCGCGCGAAGATCCCGAGCACGGCGTGCGCGTGGCATTCGCGAAGGACCCCGACGGGCGCCTGATGGAGCTCGTCGAGCTGCTCGGCGGCAGCTGATCGGCCGCGCCGAAGGCAACGCGATCCCCGTTGGCAGGGGCCAGCGGCAGGGTCAGGATTCAGCACCGGGAGACAGGGTCATGCATGACAGCAGGCTGAAGGACAAGGCCATCATCGTCATCGGCTCGGGCAGCGGCATCGGTGCCGCGACGGTACGTCGACTAGCCGCGGAGGGCGCGCGCGTCTGCGCGGCGGACATCAACGAGGCCGGCGCCAGAGCGGTCGCCGGGGAAGTCGTGGCCGCGGGCGGCGAGGCCTTCTCCGTCTGCATCGACCTCGCCGACGAGGGTTCGGTCGATGCCGCCGTGGCGGCTGCAGTCGATCGTCTGGGTGGCCTGGACGGCGCGCACATCAACGCGGCCGACCTGCGCACGATCATGCAGGACAGCGACGCGCTCGACGTGGATCTCGCGGTGTTCGACCGCACGCTCGCCATCAACCTGCGCGGCCACCTGCTGTGCACGCGCGCGGTGCTGCCGCACCTGCTGGCAAGGGGCGGCGGCGCGATCGTCTACACGAGCTCCGGTTCGGCGGATTCCGGCGAACCGCTGCGGCCGTCCTACGGTGTGTCCAAGAGCGGGCTGAACGCCTTCATGCGCCACGTGGCCTCGCGCTGGGGGCGCGAGGGCATCACGGCGAACTGTGTCGCCCCCGGGTTCACGCTGACGCCGGAGATGCAGCAGAGCGGGCAGCTGAACGAGCAGATGCTCGACGGCGTGCTGTCGCGAATTCCGGGTCGCCGTCTCGGTCGCCCGGAGGACATCGCCGGCGTCGCCGCAATGTTGTTGTCGGAAGACGGTCGCTGGATCAACGGGCAGGTCTACAACGTGAACGGGGGAGCGCTGATGCGCTGAGGCGGGGTGCTCCCGCCCCGGCGCCGGTGCGCGGCGACAGGCCGCGTTCAGCGGATGCCGCGACTACCCATCCGGGCCGGCGCCATCTCGGTGTCCGGCTGCTGCGGCAGGCCGTAGCGGATGAAGCAGCGCGGCTCGATCAGCATCTGCAATGCCGCGTATTGGCCGCGCGCCAGGTCGTAGGCCTGCACCGAGGCTCCCTGCAGGATCCCGCCGGTGTAGTAGTTGGACATGCCGTTGCTCAGCAGCAGGCGGAACAGCCTGTTCGACTGGTCCCAGCCCTCGTAGGCGAGCGCGATCCAGGAATCCTCGTCGAGGTAGAAGAGCTTGCGGGCGGCCATGTGCCGGGCATTGGGCAGGGGCGTCGCCTCCACCACCCACACGCGACGCAGTTCGTAACGCACGTGCTCGGGCTGGAAATGATGCTGCCCCAGCAACTGTGCCGGATCCCCCCGCAGCAGGTGCATGCGGTAGTTGTTGTACGGCATGTACATCAACTTGCGGCCCTTCAGGTCGAACTCGAACCGGTCCATTCGCCCCGCGAACAGGTTGATCTCGTCGAAGAACATCGCGCCGCCGAATTGTGCCACCGGCGTGTCGTAGGCGAATTCCGGCGCCAGCCGGACGCGACGCTGGCCCGCCTGGTAGCTCCAGGCGCGCTGGTTCTCCACATCGTAGCTGAGCGGGTACCAGAGCAGCGTCTGCGTGCCGGTTTCGCGCGCGGGTTCCAGTGTCGTGGACAGGGAGCGCAGGTAATAGATGCCGGCGCCCTCGTAAGGCTTCTGCGCCGGATTGAAATACGGGTAATCCGCCACCGAGCTCGACAGCAGCAGCATCGTGACCGCGCCGTTGGCGTTGACCAGGTAACTCGCGCTGTTGGTTTCACCCGGCGAGGTATATGTCAGCAGGTGGTTCCACATGACTTCGTGGCCGTTCCCCGGGATGGGGAAGGGCGTGCCTCCCCAGCAGCCGTACAGCCCCACGCCGTCGGGGCTCGTCCTGCATTCCGGATTGCGCGCGTTGGCCAGCGCGTTCGCGGCGCCCTGTTCGGGCACCATCGCGCTGCGCCGGGTGGCGTAGACGTCGATGCGGTAGCTCGGGAAGCGGCGCATCAGTTCCATCTGCGCCTCCATCAGCCGGTCCCTGTGCTGCTCCATGTTCTTCGCATCGACAGAGAACAGCGGCTTGTCCTCGGGCCACGGGTCCGGCCACGTGCCGCTCCCGGGATCGAATCCCGGCGGAGGTGCGCGCAGGCCGCCCTCGTAGGCCGGATAGCTGCCGTCCGGGGTCCCGGCGATTTCCGCGCCCCAGGGGGTCAGCGACGTGCCGAGCAATGAGACCTGCGTGTCGTCGACCACGGCATGGGCCGTCGCGCAGGCGAGCGAGAACGTGATCCCGGCGATGAGTGAACGCGTTGTTCCCGTATTCATGTTGGTCCTGCCCGATTGCGAGATCTGCCGCATCGGATCGCGCAGGTCGCGGCGTTCGCTTGCGCAGCCGCGGTCACGCGCCCGCGCATTGGCAGGTGGTTTCCGGTACGTGGGCAAAATAAGCAAATCTGCGCCCAATGACTTGCGCTCGGTCAATACATCGGCAATTTGCTGTGCAATAAGTTAAATACGACAATTGCCGCTTCGCCTGCATGCGGCCGTTCTGTGCCAGGCCGGGGAAACCCTGCCGGGAGCGCGCGTCGATCGGCATGCGCGCTGGAGCGTCAGGGGCCCCGGCGACCGAGCGCGATCGCAGGCAGACATGATTTTCTATATACTTATGTGTAAGATAACGTTGGTTGAGCGCATCGCCGCGCGTTCGCCGATTGCCGGGTGAGGGGTCTTGCGACTGTCGCCCGGCAAATCGGCTGCGCAAGGGCGTGGCGCCACCATGGATGCGCCTCGTCGTTCGTGCATGACATACAAGGAGCCAGAGATGGATCGAGCCCGACTGAGTCAACTCTTCGACATGAGCGGTCGCGTGGTGATCGTCACCGGCGGTACCCGGGGCATAGGCCGCGCGCTCGCCGAAGGCTACGCCGCCGCCGGCGCGAAGGTGGTGGTCGCGAGCCGCAAGCCCGAGGCCTGCGCCGAGGCCGAGCGGCACCTGCGCACGATGGGGGCGAAGGCGCTCGGCGTGCCGACGCATCTGGGCGATCTCGACTCGCTGCGCAACCTCGTGCAGAAGACGGTCGATGCCTTCGGCGCCGTCGACGTCGTGGTCAACAACGCCGCGAACGCACTCGCGATGCCGCTTGGTGAATTCACCCTCGATGCGTGGAACAAGTCGATGGACGTGAACCTGCGCGGTCCGGTGTTCCTGGTGCAGGAGGCGCTGCCCTGGCTGAAGAAGAGCCCGCACGCGGCGGTGCTGAACGTGCTGACCGGGGCCGCCTTCCTGTTCTCTTCGACTATATCGCTGTACGCCATAGGCAAGGCCGGACTCCTCGCCGCCACGCGCGCGATGGCGGCCGAGTTCGAGCCCTTCGGCATACGCGTCAACGCGCTCTCGCCCGGCACCGTGGACACGGACATGGTGCGCAAGAACACGCACGAGGCGCAGGATGTCATGACGTCGATCCAGCTGATGAAGCGCATGGCCAGCCCCGACGAGATGGTCGGCCCGGCGCTGATGCTGACCTCGGATGCCGGCAGCTTCATCACCGGCCAGGTAGTATTCGCCGACGGGGGCATGGTGCCACGCTGACCAGCGCTCGATGCGCACCGGTGATCGTGCTGCCCGGGGAAAAACTCACGAGGGGGACCCAGTCGTGGAGAATGTCAGGATCGAGTATCCGAGCCCCGAAATCGCCGTCCTGCGCCTGAACCGGCCCGAGTGCCTGAATGCGCTTTCCTGGGCCCTGGTGAGCGAACTGCACGCGGCGCTCGACGAGATCCACGGCAACAACCGCTGTCGCATCGTCGTGCTGACCGGCGCCGGCAAGGGCTTCTGCGCCGGGCTCGACCTGCGCGACCAGGGCAATCCGGGCGGCATCGTCGAGGGCCTGCGGCCGGGCCCGCAGGCCGGACTGATAGCACAGAACCACATGGCGAGCCTGATCCCGAAGATGCGGCGCATCCAGCAGCCGCTGATCGCGGCGATCAACGGCGTGGCCTACGGCGGCGGGCTCGCGCTTGCGCTGGGCTGCGATATCCGCATCGCGACGCAGTCGGCGCGGCTCTGCGTGCAGTTCATCCGTCTCGGCGTCTCCGGCTGCGATATCGGCGTCAGCTACATGCTGCCGCGGCTGGTCGGCGCTTCGCGCGCCCACGACCTCATCTTGAGTGCCCGCGTGGTCGATGCCGCCGAGGCCGAGCGCTACGGCATCGTGACGCGCGTCGTGCCGGATGACGAGATCGAGGGCGCGGCGCTCGCGCTCGCGGGCGAGATCTGCGAGTTCTCGCCCTTCGGCGTATTCGCCACCAAGCAGGTGATGTGGGCCAACCTCGACGTACCGGGCCTCGAGGCGGCGATCCAGCTGGAGAACCGCAACCAGATCATGGCGGGGCTCTCCGGCGAGACGGAGGAGGCGGCCCGCGCCTTCTTCGAGAAGCGCAAGCCACGCTGGTCGCACACGCGCGAGGAAGGCTGAGCCACTTCCAGTCCCGCTCCCGCTCGCAGGCGTGCAGCGGGCTCTTGTGGGTCGCCATTCACGGCGACAGCAGCGCGCCGGCGCTCAGCTGAGCCGCATTGCGGCCGGATCCGGCGCTCGCGTCATCGCCCAGTAGTCCGCCAGGCGGAACGGACTCGACACCCAGTTGCGCCCGGTGCTGGCGAGGTAATAGCTGCGCGCCTTCGGGTGCGTCCACACCATGAGCTTCATCTGCGCCTCGACGCGTCGGTTCCAGTCCTCGTAGGCCGCGAGCGTGGGCTCGATCGCGTGCGCACCCGAGGCCACCAGCAGGTCGAGGGCCTCGATGATGTACTGCAGCTGCGCCTCGATCACCATGTTCACGCCGGCCGCGTGGTTCGGCGCGCTGTTCGGCCCGAGCGTCAGGAACAGGTTGGGGTAATCCGGGACCATGATGCCGAGGTAGGAACGCGCCTCGTCCTTGCCCCAGGCCGCGGCGAGGTCCGTGCCGCCGCGTCCGTACACGTGCAGGTGCCCCAGCGCCGGCGATACCTCGAAGCCCGTTGCCAGCGCGATCACGTCCACCTCGACGCGAGTGCCGTCCTCCAGCACGATGGCGTCGGCCTCCACGTGGTCGATGCCGCGCGTCTCCAGCGTCACGTCAGGGCGCTTCAGCGTGTCGAGCCAGCCGCCGGCGGAATCGAGCACGATGCGCTTGCCGAAGATCGGGTAGTCCGGCGTCATCTTCCCGAGCAGGTCGGGACGGTCGGCAAAGCACTCGCGCATGTACGCCAGCGCGTACTCGCGCGCGCCGTGGTTCTGCGCCGATATCGACGCGTCCTGGTGCGGCCAGTCCGGGTCCGCCAGCACGTTGCCGTAGAGCCCGTCGCCGGAGAACCAGTACACGCGGAAGCGGAACCATTCCTTGAAATGCGGGATCTCGCGCAGTGCGAAGCGGATGCCCTCGGTGACGTCGTGCCGCAACTCGGGGTTGTGCATCACCCAGTGGCGCGAGCGCTGGAACACCGTCAACTGCGCGGCCAGCGGCGCCGTCGCGGTGGCCAGCTGCGCGCCGCTCGCGCCGGTGCCGATCAGCGCCACGCGCTTGCCGCGCAGGTCCACCCCGGGGTCCCAGCCCGCGGAGTGCATCGCCGGCCCCCGGAAGTTCCCGAGTCCCGGAATGTCCGGCATCGACCAGCGATTCAGCACGCCGTGGGCATTGATGACGGCATTGAACTCCAGCACCTGCTCCTGGCCGGCAGACGCGGTGGTGACGCGCCACAGCTGCTTCGCCTCGTCCCAGGCACAGCCGAGCACGCGGGTATTGAAGAGCACCTTGTCGCGCAGGCCGTATTTTTTCGCGACACCGAGCAGGTAGCGCTCGATCTCCGCGCCCTTGGGGTAGTAGCTGCTCCAGTCCGGGTGCTGCTCGAAGGAGAAGGAATAGAAATGGCTGGGCGTGTCGACGGCCACCCCGGGGTAGACGTTCTCCAGCCACGTGCCGCCGAAATCGGCGTTCTTTTCGATGATGGTGAAATCGTAGCCCGCTTCGTCGAGCTTGACGCCCGCGGCGATGCCGCCCATGCCGGCAC
>JAGPES010000058.1 GCA_018057015.1 Pseudomonadales bacterium
GTCGATGCGCGTCATGCCGACGTTCTGCAGCACCTTCAGGTGGTTCAGGTAGTTGTCGGGGAACGTCATCCAGAAGCGCGCGCGCCGCACCTTCGGGAAGTGTTTCACGAGGGATTCGAGCTCCTCGTGGTACATGAGGTAGATCTTCTTCGGGCCGATGCCTTCCGGGAAGTCGAACATGCGGCTGACCGAAAGCGGATCCGTCTCCTGCCAGTTGCCCCGTTCCCAGTACTTGCCGCGCGCCGTGACCTCGCGGATGTTGATCTCCGGATTGAAATTGGTCGCGAAGGCCTGGCCGTGTTCGCCGGCGTTGCAATCGATGATGTCGAGCTCGTCGATCACGTCGAACTCGTGTTTGTGCAGCCACGCCGTGAACACGTTGGTCACGCCCGGATCGAAGCCGCTGCCGAGGAGGCCCATGATCCCGCTGGAGGCGAACCGCTCCTGGTAGGCCCACTGCCACTTGTACTCGAATCTGGCCTCGTCCGGCGGCTCGTAGTTGGCGGTATCGAGGTAGTCGACGCCGGTCTCGAGGCAGGCGTCCATGATCGGCAGGTCCTGGTAGGGCAGGGCCACGTTGATCACCAGGTCCGGCTTCTCGCGACGGATCAGCGCGGTCATCTCGGCCACGTTGTCGGCATCGACCTGCGCGGTCGCGATCGGCCGCGCGATCTGGCTCGCGATGTGACGGCACTTGGCCTCGTTGCGACTCGCGAGCACGATCTCGGAGAAAACGTCCGGCACCTGGGCGCACTTGTGCGCGACGACCTGGCCCACGCCGCCCGCACCCACGATGATTACCTTCGCCATGCGATCCGTTCCTCTCAGTCTTCGAAGTAGGTGTAGCCGCGCAGGCTGGCGTTGAAAAGTTCCAGCAGGTTCTGGCGTTCGGCCGGAACGATGCGGCCACTGCGCACGGCGCGCTCCGCGATGCGACGGAACTGCTCCAGCAGTTGCTGCGGCTGGTATTCGACGTAGCTCAGGACGTCGGAAATGCTGTCGCCGCTCATCTCGCGCACGAAATCGAAACTGCCGTCGCCGTTGATGCGCACGCTCACGACGTTGGTGTCGCCCATGAGGTTGTGCAGGTCGCCCAGCGTCTCCTGGTATGCGCCTACCAGGAACACGCCGAAATGGTAGGGCTCGCCCTCGCGCAGCGGGTGCACCGGCAGCGTCTTCTGCAGGCCACGCGGACTGATGAACTGGTCTATCTTGCCGTCGGAGTCGCACGTGATGTCGGCAATGATTGCCTGGCGCGTGGGCTTTTCGTTGTGACGGTGCACGGGCATCACCGGGAACACCTGCTCGATGGCCCATACGTCCGGCAGCGACTGGAACACCGAGAAGTTGCCGTAGTAGATGTCGGACAGCGAGTCCTCGAGTCCCTCGAGCCCGGCCGGCATGCGCTTGGCGCCCTGCGATTCGCGTACGATGCTGCGTACGATCTCGAGAAACAGCTTCTCCGACAGCGACAGAGAACGCAGGCGTATCTGGCCGCGCTTGAACAGGTCGCGGATCTCGTCGCGGTAGTAGACCGCGTCGTTGTAGCACTCCTGCAGGTTCTTGCCGCTGACGCTCGCGAGCACCTCGGCGAGGTTGCGGATCAGCTCGTGCTCGCCGGGGTCGATCTGCTGCGGCAGCGTGCCCGGCTCGAATCGGGTCACGTCGAGGATGTTGAACAGCAGCACCGAGGAGTAGGCCACCGTGGCGCGGCCCGATTCGGTCACGATGATCGGGTGCGCGATGCCCTCGGGATCTAGGGTGGTCATGATCGACTCGACGATGTCCGAGCAGTACTCGTCCAGCGAGTAGTTCTTGCTGTACTCGAAGTTGGTCTGCGTGCCGTCGTAGTCCACCGCGAGACCGCCGCCGAGATCGAGGTAGCCTAGCGCTGCCCCTTCCTTGACGAGGTCGACGTAGAAGCGGCAGGCCTCGAGCACGCCGCTGCGGATGTCGCGGATGTTGGGAATCTGCGAGCCGAGGTGGTAGTGCAGCAGCTGCAGGCAGTCGAGCATGTCGTGCTCGCGCAGCAAGTCCACCAGTTCCACGATCTGCGAGGTCGTGAGCCCGAACAGGCTGCGGTCGCCGCTGCTCTCGTTCCAGTAGCCGCCCACCTTGGAGGCGAGCTTCACGCGCAGTCCCAGGATCGGCTTGACGTCGAGGCGGCGCGCGCATTCCAGGATGACCGGCAACTCGGCCGGTGTCTCGATCACGAAGATGCAGCGGTAGCCGAGCTTCAGGGACTGCAGGCCGAGCGTGATGAATTCCTCGTCCTTGTAGCCGTTGCAGACGATGTGGCTGCTATCGGAGTCGAGGCTCGCGAGCGCGATCAGCAGTTCGGCCTTGCTGCCGCATTCGAGGCCGTGGCCGTATCCGGCGCCGAAGCGGGCGATCTCCTCGATCACCTGGCACTGCTGGTTGACCTTGATCGGGAACACCCCGCGATAGCTGCCGCGGTAGTTCAGGCTGGCGATGGCGCGCGTGAAGGTCTCGTTGAGCAGGGTGATCTGCGAGTCCAGCAGGTTCTCGATGCGCAGCAGCACCGGCATCTGCAGGCCGCGCTGCTGCATGCCCGCGATGATGTCTGAAATGCTGATGCTGACCCGCTGGCCGTCGATGGTCACGCTGACTGTCACGGCACCGTCGTCCCCGAGGTCGAAGTACCCCGCGCCCCAGTTCCTGATGCCATAGAGTTCGGCAGAATCTGCCGGGGTCCAGTTCGGTTTGCCGTTGGCTTTCAATTTCTTCCTGGTCCTCCGCAAGGGGGGCGGGTACGGGATGGGCGGCGGATATTGCGGCCACGTAGCCCAAATATCAAGCCCGCAATCCATTACTATTTCATGAACGCCCGCGGGCGCGGAACGGCATCAGTCGCGGCGCAGGCGATCGGAAATCGCGATCGGGTTCGGGCAGTTGAGGACCACGATATAGGAGGAGGCGACGAAGGTGATGATCGCGGTGGCCTGGATCAGGTGCGAGGCCTCCTTGCCGATCATGCCGAAGCCGGCCGCCATGTAGGCGATCAGCAACGAGAACTCGCTGTTCTGCCCGAGCCGCAGTCCCACGTCCCAGGCGAGCGCCGGCGTTTCGCTGAGCCTTCCGAGCAGGAAGCGGAACACCAGCGGCTTGGCCACCAGCATCAGCAACGAGAGCACGATGGCGGCGGGATAGATGCTGCCCAGCACGCCGAGGTCGAAGCTGCCTCCGAGCGAGAAGAAGAACAGGATCAGGAAGAAGTCGCGCAGCGGCTTGAGGCTGACCGCGATGTACTGGCTGATCGGGCTCGAGGCGATCGACACGCCGGCGACGAAGGCGCCGATCTCCGGTGACAGTTTCATCAGCGCGGCGAGTTCGGCGAGTCCCAGGCACCAGCCGATCGCGAGCAGGAAGATGTACTCGTGGAAGCGGTCGAATCGCTCGATCAGGCGTATCAGCACCAGGCGCACGAAGACGACGGCCAGCGCGATCAGCAGCGGCAGCGCGAGCAGCGAGCGCAGCAGGGCGCCGCCCTCGAAATCGCCGCTGCGGCTGCCCATCAGCGCGACCAGCACCAGGATCGCGATCATGTCCTGCAGCAGCAGCAGGCCGACCATCAGTTCGCCGGTGTGGCGGTGGTGCAGCACGGTCGTCGGCAGCAGCTTGATGCCGATGATCGTGCTCGAGAACATCATCGCGAGCCCGGTGATCAGCGCCTCGGTGCGCGAGAATCCGAATGCGTACGCGACGCCCGCGCCGAACAGTGCGAAACAGAGCGCGCTCGCCAGCGCGACCAGCGTGGAATTGCGCATCGTGGTGAGCAGGGCGCGCGGCTGCATGTCCAGGCCGAGCAGGAACAGCAGGAAGATGATCCCGACGTGCGCGATGTCCTGCAGCAGCGCGAGGTTGGTGATCAGCGCGAACCCGTAGGGGCCAATCAGGGCGCCGAGCACGATGTAGGCGATAAGCAGCGGCTGTCGCGTGTAGAGGGCGAGCGAGGCCACGGCGGCGGCGCCGGTAAAGATCAGGAAAAAGGAGAATGTGACGGGTGACTGGTCCACGTGCGCGATCCCCGTTCAGCCACGCGCCGGGAGATCATGCGCCCGCGCGCGCTCTCTCCGGCCCCGGCTACCCTTGACCGCCGCCGTGGGCCGCACCATCCGTTTCTCCCGCGAGTTGCGTCGCCGCCAGTATAGCTCAGGGACCGGCGCGGGCCGGCGCGCCGCCTTGAGCCGCACGCAGCACCAGCGGGGTGCCCGTATCGACGGTCGCGCACTGGTAGACGTGGCTGAAGTCGCCGAGGCTCGCGAGCGCGTCGCTGGCATCGCGGTCGGCGCGGATCTCGAAGCTGTCGAAGCCGCAGCGTCGCATCAGGAAGAGCTGGTCGCGCAGCACGTCGCCCATGGCACGCAATTCGCCGGTGAAGCCGTATTTCTCCCGCAGCAGGCGCGCGTAGGAATAGCCGCGCCCGTCGCTGAACACCGGGAAATTGATCGCGACCAGTTGCACCTGCGCCAGGGCATCCGCTGCCGCTTCCGGATGCTCGCTGCTGTCGAGCCAGATGCCGAGCGGCTCGCGCCTCGCGAGCAGTTCCTCGCGGCGCGTCTCCCACAGGTGAAGCGGCACCATCAGCTTGCCCGCTGGCAGCGGGGAGTCGGTGTCGAAGTCCGCGCCGAGGCGCGTCCAGTCGTCTCGTGCCACCGCTCCGTCCTTAATGAGCCGCGCCATAAACGGCCTCCCTGAAAGTCTCGATGCCGATGCGGCGATAGGTTTCGAGGAAGTTCTCGCCGTCGACGCGGTGATTCACGTAGACCCCGAGCAGCCTTGCCACGACTTCCGGAATGGCCTCCTGCGCGAACGAGGGGCCGAGAATGGTGCCCAGCGCGGCTTCGGTGCCGGCGTTGCCGCCGAGCGAGATCTGGTAGAACTCCTCGCCTTTCTTGTCGACGCCGAGAATGCCGATCTGCCCCACGTGGTGGTGGCCGCAGGCGTTCATGCAGCCGGAGATGTTGAGGTCGATATCCCCGAGGTCGTGCAGGTAGTCGAGGTCGTCGAAGCGACGCTGGATGGCCTCTGCCACGGGTATGGACTTCGCATTCGCCAGCGAGCAGAAGTCCCCTCCGGGGCAGCAGATGATGTCGGTCAGCATGCCGATGTTCGGCGTGGCGAGGCCGGCCTCGCGCGCCGCCTCCCAGAGTGCGAACAGCTTGTCCTTCTCCACGTCGGCGAGCACCAGGTTCTGCTCGTGCGTGACGCGGATCTCGCCGAAGGAATAGCTGTCCGCGAGGTTCGCAACGAGCTCCATCTGACGCTCCGTGGCATCGCCGGGAGCGATCCCGGTGGGCTTCAGCGAAAGCGTCACGATGGCATAGCCGGGTACGCGGTGTGCAGAGACGTTGCGGCTCATCCAGCGGTCGAATGCGCGGTTGGTTGCACGCTGCCCGGCGAGCAGGGATTCGGCGGCCGCGTCGTCGCAGGCACGGTATGGCGGGGCGGTGAAAAACGAGCGGGCGCGCTCGATCTGCCCGGCTGCCAGCGCCGGCATGCGCTGGCGGGTGACTTCCCACTCGCGCTCGACGCGTGCGCGGAACTCCTCGGCGCCGAGCGCCTTGACCAGGATCTTGATACGCGCCTTGTACAGGTTGTCGCGGCGTCCGTACTGGTTGTAGACGCGCAGTATGGCCTCGAGGTAGCTCAGCAGGTCGGCGACTGGCAGGAACTCGCGGATCGTCGTGCCGATGATCGGCGTGCGTCCGAGGCCGCCGCCCACGATGACCTCGAAGCCGGTGTTGCCGGCGGCATCATGCAGGATTACCAGGCCGATATCGTGCACGCGCACGGCGGCGCGGTCGGCGCGCGAACCGCTCACGGCAATCTTGAACTTGCGCGGCAGGAAGCTGAACTCCGGGTGGAAGGTCGACCACTGGCGGATCAGTTCGCAATAGGGCCGGGCGTCCTCGACCTCGTCCGGCGCCACGCCCGAGAACTGGTCCGCCGTGGTGTTGCGGATACAGTTGCCGCTGGTCTGGATCGCATGCATCTGCACGCTGGCGAGCTCGGCGAGGATGTCGGGAACCTCCTCCAGTCGCGGCCAGTTGAACTGCACGTTCTGGCGCGTGCTGAAATGCGCATAGCCCTTGTCGTAATGCCGGGCGATATGGGCGAGCTTGCGCAGCTGGCGGCTGGCCAGCATGCCGTAGGGTATGGCGACCCGCAGCATCGGCGCCAGGCGCTGCACATAGAGTCCGTTCTGCAGGCGCAGTGGCCGGAACTCGTTCTCCGCCAGCTCGCCGCGCAGGTAGCGCTGCGTCTGCCCGCGGAATTGGCGCACGCGGTCGTCCAGCATGCGTTGGTCCAGATCGTCGTATCGGTACATGATTTCCTGGTCGGGGACTTGTGGCATTGAATGGGGCTGCCCGCCAGCACTTGCGCCACGCAAGCGCCGCGCATCGGATCGGAACAGCGGTGCTCAAGGTAGCAGAACGATTATGGCTATAAAAGAAACCAATTTTTATAACCAAATAATCATCCGTGATATTCCATGCCCACACCCGGCAAGGCGCGGTCGCGGCTTGAGACGGGCAGGCCGATCGTCCACAATCGCGGCCACGCAATCCAGATCCGCTCCAGGGAACACTGATCCAATGGCCAACCCCGACAACCCCACCGCGTTCTCCGCCGAGGAGCGCGCTGCAGACAGCAAGGTCGACGCCGTCAGCGCCATTCTGCTGGTCGCAATCGCGGTGTTCACCGCCGTGTACTGGATCTCCGGGCAGTAGCGCAGGCGGTCGACGCATCGCCCTCAGGGCGCGCCGGCGTTCTTCAGTACCAGCGACACCACGAAGACGATCGTCAATACGAAGATCACGGTAAAGACGATGCCGCCAATGATGAAGTGGCGGTAGTTGCCGTGCGTGAAGTCTGCTTCCCGGTTGCGGCTGCTCTGCACGCCGAAAGCGGCGGCGGCGATGCTCTTGACCACGCGTTTCATCGGCACGGGCTGCTTGCTCCCGGGGCCGCTGCCTTCCCGTTGCGGTGACTGTTGACTCATCTGCTTCCTCTCGACCAATTGTCCATGTCGTGCGCGGGCGCTCCGGCCTAGGCCAGGTTCGGCCGCAACCAGCGTTCCATCTCCTCCACCGGCACGCCCTTGCGGGCCGCCAGGTCCTCCAGTTGATCGCGCCCGACCTTGCCCACGGCGAAGTAGCGCGACTCGGGGTGGGCGAAATACCATCCGCTGACCGAGGCGGCCGGGTGCATCGCGAAGTTCTCGGTCAGCTTCATGCCGATGTTGCGCTCGGCATCGAGCAGGCGGAACAGGGTCGCCTTCTCCGTGTGGTCGGGGCAGGCGGGGTAGCCGGGCGCGGGCCGGATGCCGCGATAGCGCTCGCGGATCAGGTCCTCGTTGGCGAGGGTCTCCGCGGGCGCGTAGCCCCAGAGCTCGCGCCGCACCAGCCGGTGCATGTGCTCTGCCAGCGACTCCGCGAGGCGGTCGGCCAGCGCCTTGGTCATGATGCTGGCGTAATCGTCGTGCTCGCGCTGGAAGCGCGCGGCGAGTTCGTCGGCCCCGAATCCGGTGCTGACGGCGAAGGCGCCGATCCAGTCCGGCGGGCCACCCGCCGGCGCCACGTAATCGGCCAGGCTCAGGTTGGGCCGGCCGTCGGCCTGCGCCTGCTGCTGGCGCAGGCAGTGCAGCACCGCCAGGCGAGCGCTGCGCGTCTCGTCGGTGTACACCTCGATGTCGTCGCTCCCAACCCGCGCGGCGGGCCAGAAGCCGACGACGGCGCGCGCGACCAGCAGCTTCTCGTCGATGATCCGGCGCAGCAGGTTCTGCGCATCGTCGAACAGGCTGCGCGCGGCCGCGCCCACCTTCGCGTCCTCGAAGATCGCGGGGTACTTGCCCGCAAGGTCCCAGGAAATGAAGAACGGCGTCCAGTCGATGGTGTCGAGCAGATCCGTCAGCGGGTAATCCGCGAAGACGCGCAGGCCCGTGAACGTCGGGCGCGGCGGCTGGTACGCGACCCAGTCGAGGGTCGCGGCGTTCCCGGCGGCCTCGCGGTAGGCCAACAGCGACGCGCGCGCCGGCCGCTTCGCGTTGCGTTCGCGAATCTGCGCGTATTCGCGACGACGTTCGCTCACGAATTCCTCGCGCTGGGTATCGCTCAGCAGCTGCGACACCACGGTGACCCCGCGCGAGGCGTCGGGCACGTATACCGTGGGGCCCGCCGAATAGGCGGGTTCGACCTTCACGGCCGTGTGCGCCTTCGAGGTCGTGGCGCCGCCGATCAGCAGCGGGATATCGAATCCGAGGCGTTGCATCTCGCTCGCGACGTGGACCATCTCGTCCAGCGATGGCGTGATCAGTCCACTGAGGCCGATGACGTCGACGTCACGCTCGCGCGCGGTGGCAAGGATGCGCTCGCAGGACACCATCACGCCGAGGTCGATGACCTCGAAGTTGTTGCACTGCATGACCACGCCGACGATGTTCTTGCCGATGTCGTGCACGTCGCCCTTGACTGTCGCCAGCAGCACCGTGCCGTTGGTGGTGCGTGCGCCTTCGGCGCGGTCCATGTTCATGTGGGGCAGCAGGCAGGCCACCGCCTGCTTCATCACGCGCGCGCTCTTGACCACCTGCGGCAGGAACATCTTGCCGGCGCCGAACAGGTCGCCGACCACGTTCATGCCGGCCATCAGCGGGCCCTCGATCACATCGAGCGGGCGTGCCGCCGCCAGCCGGGCCGCCTCGGTGTCTTCCTCGATCCAGGCGTTGATGCCCTTGACCAGTGCGTGTTCGAGGCGCCGCTCTACGGGCCAGCTGCGCCATTCGAGGTCCTCGACGGCCGCGATCGCCGCGCCGCCGGCGTATTTCGCGGCCATTTCCAGCAACCGCTCCGTGCCGTCGGCGCGCCGGTTCAGCACCACGTCCTCCACGCGCTCGCGCAGTTCGGCGGGAATCTCGTCGTAGATCGCGAGCTGGCCCGCGTTGACGATACCCATGTCGAGTCCCGCGCGGATCGCGTGGTACAGGAACACCGCGTGGATGGCCTCGCGCACGCGGTCGTTGCCGCGAAACGAGAACGAGACGTTGCTGATGCCGCCCGAAACCAGCGTTCCGGGGAGGTGCTGCTTGATGTAGCGGCAGCACTCGATGAAGTCCACGGCGTAATTGGCGTGCTCCTCGATGCCGGTGGCGATCGCGAACACGTTGGGATCGAAGATGATGTCCTCGGGCGCGAAACCGACTTCGCGCACCAGCAACTCGTGGCAGCGCGTGCAGATCGCGATCTTGCGCTCCAGGGTATCGGCCTGCCCCTGTTCGTCGAAGGCCATCACCACCACGGCAGCGCCGTAGCGGCGCGCGAGCCGGGCGTGCGCGAGGAATTCCGCCTCGCCTTCCTTCAGGCTGATCGAGTTGACGACCGACTTGCCCTGCACCACGCGCAGGCCGGCCTCGATCACGTCCCACTTCGAGGAGTCGATCATAACCGGCACGCGGCTGATGTCGGGCTCGGACGCTACCAGGTTCAGGAAGCGCTCCATCGCGGCGCGCGAATCCAGCATGCCCTCGTCCATGTTCACGTCGATGAGCTGCGCGCCGGCCTCGACCTGCTGGCGCGCCACGTCCAGCGCAGCGTCGTAGTCCTGGTCGCGGATCAGGCGCGCGAAGCGTGCCGAGCCGGTGACGTTGGTGCGTTCGCCGGCGTTCACGAACAGCGAGTCGGCGTCGACGACCAGCGGCTCGAGCCCCGCGAGGCGCAGCGCCGGCGGCGCGCGCTCGATGCGGCGCGGAGCCACGCCGGCGACGCGCGCGGCGATGGCGCGGATGTGTGCCGGCGTGGTGCCGCAGCAGCCGCCGACGATGTTCAGCAGTCCGCTTTCAGCAAATTCCCCGACGATCGCCGCCATCGTGGCCGCGTCCTGGTTGTATTGGCCGAATTCGTCCGGAAGCCCGGCGTTGGGATGCGCGCTGACGGCGGTGTCGGCGATCTTCGCCAGTGACAGCACGTGGGGGCGCAGCTGCTCGGCGCCGAGGGCGCAGTTCAGGCCGATGGCGATGGGGCGGGCGTGCGCGACCGAGTACCAGAATGCCTCTGCAGTCTGGCCCGAGAGGGTACGGCCGCTGGCATCGGTGATGGTGCCCGAGATCATGACCGGCCAGCGGCGTCCGCGCTCCTCGAAGAACTGCTCGCAGGCGAAGATCGCGGCCTTGGCGTTCAGCGTGTCGAACACCGTCTCGATGAGCAGCAGGTCGGCGCCGCCGGCGATCAGCCCCTCGATGGCCACGCGGTAATCCGCGGCCAGGGCCTCGAAGGTGATGTTGCGAAAGCCCGGATCGTTCACGTCGGGGGACAGCGAGGCGGTGCGGCTGGTCGGCCCGAGCACGCCCGCCACGAAGCGCGGCTTGTGCGGATCGCGCGCCGTGAACTCGTCGGCGGCGAGCCGCGCGACGCGGGCCCCGGCCTCGTTCAGCTCGCGCACGATGTGCTGCAGTTCGTAGTCGCCCTGCGACACGGCGGTCGAGTTGAAGGTGTTGGTCTCGATGATATCGGCGCCGGCCGCGAGGTAAGCCGCGTGGATCTCCCGGATAACGTCCGGGCGCGTGATGGCCAGCAGGTCGTTGTTGCCGCGCAAAGGCACCCGGTGCCCGGCGAAGCGCGTGCCACGGAAGTCCGCTTCCTGCAGGCCATAGCCCTGGATCATCGTGCCCATGGCGCCATCGAGCACGAGGATGCGTTCGGCGATGGCCTGCTGGAGCGTCTGGTCGGTGTGCATCATGGTCTCGGTTCAGTCCGGATTGGCGCCGTGCCGGTGCAAGGCGCGGCCCGTGGAGGGCGAATGTTAGCAAAGGGGGGCCAGCGCCACGCTGAGAATCAGTAATCCTTCACGTGAGTATCGCCAATACCCGAGCAAATTAGTAATATATTCCGGTCTGGTCTTCACGATGGATGGCGATGGCATGATCACGATCACCGAATCGGCCCAGGAGTACCTCGTCGGACTGCTCGCCAAGCAGGACGCCGAGGTCAGGGGCATACGCGTATTCATCAACGACCCCGGCACGCCGCGGGCGGAAACCTGCATTGCCTATTGCCGGGACGCCGATATCAAGGGCGACGACGAGCGCCGCGCGTTCGATGGATTCGAGGCCTGGTTCGAGGCGCGCAGCCTGCCGTTCCTCGAGGATGCGCTGGTCGATTACTCCAGGGACCGCATGGGCGGCCAGCTCACGATCAAGGCCCCGAACGCCAAGCTGCCCAAGGTCGACGCCAGCAGCTCGCTGGCCGATCGCATCAACTACATCCTCTACAACGAGGTGAACCCGCAGCTTGCCGCGCACGGGGGTGAGGTGCGGCTGGTGGAACTGCTCGAGGACGGCATCGCTGTGTTGCAGTTCGGGGGCGGCTGCCAGGGTTGCGGCATGGTCGATGCCACCCTCAAACACGGGGTCGAAAAATCGCTGCTGGAACAGCTGCCCGAACTGAAGGGCGTGCGCGACGTCACCGACCACTCGGTCCGTACCAACGCCTACTACGCCTGAGCGCTCCCGCTCCGCGCCGGCTTTATCCGGGGCCTGCGCCCGTTCCGGGCATATTTTCCTCCGTATCGGCTATTCTTGCCGGCAGCATGGTTTGACCTCGCTCCGGGGCAGCTCTTCGTTGCCCCGCACGCGGAGGTGCCTGCCGGCGATATCGTCAGCGACAGGAGACAGCAGTGAGCATATTCAGGGAGCCCGGAAGCGGGCGGGGCCGCGGCCGGACGGCGGGATTGCTTGCCGCCGGGGTGCTGTTGGGGGTTGGCGGCGTGCTCGCTTTCAATACCGCGCTGGAGGCGACGAGCACGGACGAATTCTGTCTCGGTTGCCACAACCATGCGATTCCTTACAGGCAGCACCAGCTCACTGCCCACTACAAGAACCCGTATGGCGTCGTGGCCGGCTGTTCGGATTGCCACGTACAGCAGGAATTCCTGCCCAAGATGACCCGCAAGATCGAGGCCGCGCGCGAGGTCTGGGGGCATTTGCGCGGCGTGATCGACACCGACGAGAAATACCTGGCGCACCAGCCCGAGATGAAGGAGCGTGAACTGGCGCGCTTTCGTGCCAGCGATTCGGCCACCTGCCGTTCCTGCCATGAGGTGGCGCGCATGGACCTCGAGGCGCAGAGCCCGAAGGCGCGGCGCGAGCACGCGAAGCTCGGCAGCGGCGGCAAGACCTGCGTCGACTGTCACGAGGAAGCGGGCCATGCGTCGCTGCTTGCCGATACGCCGGCAGCGGACGGAGGCTTCGACTTCTGATTCCTCGCGCGACATGATCCGGATCAATGAGGGAGGACTCGGGTGTGCATGACTATGCCGGGCAGTTGTCGGCCGATGACCACGGAAAACAGGAGAACAACGCGTGCTGCACCAGTCCCCGCATCCCTTCGTCCGCCTCGTCTCGG
>JAGPES010000533.1 GCA_018057015.1 Pseudomonadales bacterium
CGCGCGCTGGTGCTCGAGACGATGATGGCGTTCCGGCGTGCCGGCGCCGACATGATCCTCAGCTACTACGCCGACGACGTCGCGCGCTGGCTGCGCGCCGGCTGATGGGGGTTGTGGGTCGACATCCATGCCGACGGGTGCCTCGCCGGATGCGCCTGTGGGTCGGCATTCATGCCGACTGGTGCCTCGCCGGATGCAGCTGTGGGTCGGCATTCATGCCGACTGGTGCCTCGCCGGATGCAGCTGTGGGTCGGCATTCATGCCGACAACTGCCTCGCCGGATGCTGCTGTCGCCATAAATGGCGACCCACAGGCATGGCGACCCACAGGCCTGGAGCCCTACTGCTCCTCTTTCTTTGTCAGCGCTTCCACCCGCTCGGCCAGGCGCTCCAGCGTGAGCTTCAGGCTGCGCTGGCGTTCGTTCATCTGCGCGAGTTCCTCGCGGATCAGCCACAGCAGCCACGCGATGGCGAGCAGCAGGATCAGGTTCAGCATGGCGTAGTCTCCCGGGTTCAGGCCGCGGCGGTCTTGATGCGCGCGGACAGGAAAGTGGCAATCGTGTCCACCGGCACTTCCTCGCGCTCGCCGCCGGCGCGGTGCTTGTACTCGAGCACCCCGGCGGCCAGCGAACGCTCGCCGATCACCACGTGGTGCGGGATGCCGATCAGTTCCATGTCGGCGAACTTCACGCCGGGGCGCTCGTCGCGATCATCGAGCAGCACGTCGATGCCGGCCGCCATGAGTTGCGCGTAGAGTCGCTCCGCGGTCTCGCGCACGAGCGCGGACTTGTGCATGTTGAGCGGCAGAAGCACCACCGTGAACGGCGCGATGGCATCCGGCCAGACGATGCCTGCCGCGTCGTGGTTCTGCTCGATCGCGGCCGCGACGATGCGCGACACGCCGATGCCGTAGCAGCCCATCGTCATGGTGCGTTCCGTGCCGGTCTCGTCCAGTACGCTGGCGCCGAGTGCCGCGCTGTATTTCTGGCCGAGCTTGAAGATGTGGCCGACCTCGATGCCGCGGCGCACCACGATGTGGCCGTTGCCGTCGGGGCTCGGGTCGCCGTCGACCACGTTGCGCAGGTCGCAGACCTCGGTGTAGCGGCAGTCGCGCTCCCAGTTCGCGCCGGTGAGGTGCTGCCCGTCCTGGTTTGCCCCGCAGACGAAGTCGGCGAGCGCCGCGGCGCTGCGGTCGGCGATGACAGGGATGCCGATGTCCACCGGGCCGATCGAGCCCGGTCGGCAGCCGAGCGCGGCGGTGATGGCCGCATCGTCGGCGAAGCGCAGCGGGGCCGCGACCAGCGGGTGCGCCTCCGCCTTGATCGCGTTCAGCTGGTGGTCGCCGCGCAGCGCGAGCGCCACGAGTGGAGCCTCTTCCGTGGCGCCCTCGACCACGAGGGTCTTCAGCACCTGCGTATCGGGCACGCCGAGCTGTGCGGCCACATCGGCAATGGTGTGCTTTCCGGGCGTGGCTACCAGCGCCTGCTGCGCGGTAGCGGCAGGGCGCGGAGCCGCCGGCGCCAGCGCCTCGGCCTTTTCGACATTGGCGGCGTAATCGCTGCCGTCGCTGAACGCGATCGCGTCTTCGCCGGAATCCGCGAGCACGTGGAATTCGTGCGATTCGTTGCCGCCGATGCTGCCGGTGTCGGCCAGCACGGGCCGGTACCCGAGCCCGATGCGATCGAAGATGCGGCAATAAGCGCGGTGCATCTCGCGATAGGTCAGTTCCAGCGATTCCGCATCGACGTGGAACGAGTAGGCGTCCTTCATGATGAACTCGCGCGCGCGCATCACGCCGAAGCGCGGACGGATCTCGTCACGGAACTTGGTCTGGATCTGGTAGAAGTTGACCGGCAGCTGGCGGTAGCTGCGTAGCTCGTTGCGCGCCAGGTCGGTGATCACTTCCTCGTGCGTGGGGCCGAGGCAGAACCCGCGTTCGTGGCGGTCACTGATGCGCAGCAACTCGGGGCCGTACTGATGCCAGCGTCCCGATTCCTGCCACAGCTCGGCGGGCTGCACCACCGGCATCAGCACTTCCTGCGCGCCGCTGCGGTTCATTTCCTCGCGCACTATGGCCTCGACCTTGCGCAGCACGCGCAGCCCCACCGGCAGCCAGGTATAGAGCCCCGATGCCAGGCGGCGGATCAGGCCGGCGCGCAGCATCAGCTGGTGGCTGATGATCTCGGCGTCCGCCGGCGTCTGCTTGAGGGTGGCGATCAGGAGCTGGCTGGAGCGCATGCTGGGGGTTCCGCTGTGGGGTCCGCTGAATCAGGCGCGAATTTTACGATCCGGCGGGATCAGCGTACAGGCGAGCCGGGTGCTGCAGAGACCGCAGGATGTCGCAGTAAAGGGCGCGAATCGCGCGTTTTTGGCGCGTGACGTCGGGCGGTGGAGCACGGCTGGCTCCGGAAACGAAAAACCCCCTGGATTGCTCGCAGGGGGTTCGACCAACAGGCCGGCTGATCAGCCAGCCAGGTCTTTCAGCTTCTTCAGCGGACGTACCTTGACCTTGACCGAGGCAGGCTTGGCCGCAAACATGCGCTCCTGCTTGGTGAACGGGTCGATGCCCTTGCGCGCTTTCTGGGCGGGCTTCTTGACGGTATTGATCTTGAACAGGCCGGGCAGCACGAATTCACCGGGGCCGCTCTTGCCGATGTGGCGGGCGATGATGCCCTCGAGTTCCGTCATCACCGAGCCGACGTGCTTGCGCGAGATCTGCACGCGCTCGGAGATCTCGTTGAGGATCTGGGTCTTGCTCCAGCGCTCCTTCACCGGAGTCGGCTTCGCAGCAGCCTTCG
>JAGPES010000534.1 GCA_018057015.1 Pseudomonadales bacterium
TGGCGATGCCCGCCACAAGATCGCCGGTGGCGACGTGAGCCAGAGCCGTGACATGTACTTCGGCATCTATCAGGCGCTCTCCACCGCCATTGAAGACGTGTTCCGCCAGTACCGGCCGGACTTCTTCGATCTGATCATCAGTGAGCGGGATTTTACCCCCACACACCACTCACTCCGCCGTGGCGAGTTCCGCGGCGGTGGCACCAGCGTAATTCCACGGCATCAACGCGTCGAGCGCCTCGCCGGTCTCGGCGACGAGGTTGGGGATCTCGCGTAGTAGATGCGCGAGCCAATCGGCCGGGTCGAGGCCGTTCTCCTTTGCGGTCTCCACCAGGCTGTAGAGCACCGCGCTCGCCCGCGCCCCGCTCGGGGTGTTGCTGAACATCCAGGCTTTGCGACCGATGACGAAGGGTTTGATCGAGCGCTCGGCGCGGTTGTTGTCGATCTCGAGGCGCCCGTCCTCCATGAAGCGAACGAGCTTTTCCCACTGGTTCAGGCAGTAGCCGACCGCCTTGCCGAGCGCGGACTTCGGCACCACGATCGGCTGCATCGCCCCGAGCCAGGCGTGGAACTCCGTGAGCACCGGGCGGCTGTCGCGCTCGCGCTCGATCCGCCGCTCCTCGGGTGTCGGGGGTGTCTCGCGCCGAGTCATCTTGCGCTCGATCTCGAAGAGCCGGTTGCAGAAGGCGAGCCCCTGGTGCGCTTTGCCGATCACCTGGCGCTTGTCCTTGGGCAGCGACTGGATCGCTTCGTGGAACCCTCGGCGCGCGTGGGCGAAACAACCGGCGAGGGCGATGTGCGCCATGCCCTCGTAGCCGGCATAGCCGTCGACGTGCAGGTAACCCCGGAATCCGGCGAGGAAGGTGCGCGGATACTCCCCGCCGCGGCCGGCCTGGTAGTCATAGAGCACGATCGGTGGCCCGTCGGCCCCGGCGCTGCGGTAGAGCCACATGAAGGACTTCGTCCGGGCCTCCCGCCCCGGCTCCCGCAGTACCTGCACCGTGGTTTCGTCGGCGTGCAGCACGGAACGCAGGCACAGGTGATGGTGCAGGCGAGCGTAGAGGCTCTCGAACAATCCGGCGCTGCGGATCATCCACTGCGAGCTCATCGAGCGCGGCAGCGAGACGCCCAGCAACTCGAACTGGCTCTCCAAGCGGTAGAGCGGCAACCCGTAGACGAACTTCGCGGTAATGATGTGCGCCAGCAGGTTCGCCGACGCATAGCTCTTGGGGATCGGCGGCTTCGGGGCCGGGGCGGTCACGATCGTGGCCTGCTCGGCGCTGCGCTCGCACTGGCGGCAGCCGTAGACATGGCGCACATGCTCGATGCGCTTGATGCTCGCCGGGATGAACTCCAGCTCCTCGCGGCACTCGGCGCTCATCGCGTGCAGCGGCCCATTGCAGCACGGGCAGATCTGCTCCTCGATGGGCAGCGTGTACTCGATGCGCTCGCTCGGGAGGCTATCGGGCAGGCCCTTGCGACCGCGCCTCTGGCGGGTGTGCTCGGCAACGGTGGTGGTCCCGGTGCTCGCCTCGGCGTCGTCCTGCTCGCAGACCATGCCGTCTTGTGCGAGCTCGGCTTCATTGAACAGCAGCGCCTGCGCCACCGTGGTCTCGCTGGAGGGGGCGAACTGCTTGTGCTTGAGCAGGCGGAACTGTTCTTCGAAGAAGGCGACGCGTGACTGCAACGATTCGATCTGCAGCTCCTGGGCACCAATGCGCTGGTCGCGTTCGGCAAGATCGCGCTCGCGTTGTGCAATGTGCTCGGAGTGGATGGCGATGCTCTGCTCCCGCTCGACGAGCATCGCGATCAGCGCAGCGCGGCTGGCAGTGGGAAGATCGTGCGGCGTCGTCATCATGCAGCGCAGTGTACGCACGCGCGTGCGCGCGCGCACGAGGGAATCGCATGCAGTATCGACGCGAATCGCGCTGGAAATTTCTGCTCAGATCGCGATGCGTGCATCGACCGCGCGATGCGCGCGCGACTGCTCGATCGGGAGTCCGTCGAGGAGCCAGGCGAGCTGGCGTGGCGTGATTGCGAGTGCCTCATTCGGTGCCGCCATCGGCCACGTGAAACGCCCGCGCTCGAGGCGGCGGTAGTAGAGCCAGAAGCCGTTGTGATCCCAATAGAGGATCTTCAGCTTGTCGCGTCCGCGGTTGCAGAACACGAACCAGTGCGCCGAGAGTGGGTCGAGTGCGAGCGAGGCGGCCACCAGTGCGGCGAGCCCGTCGATCGATTTACGCATGTCGGTGGCACCCACCGCGAGGTACACGCGCGTGCCCGGCCCCGGGCTCAGCATCCGAGCACCTCCAGCGCGCGGCGCAGTGTCGGCACATCGAAGCCGACCGAGAGATCGATGCGCACCGCGCCGGTATGCAGTTGAATGCCGCTCGTGCCGGTCCCGAAGCTGCACACCGGCGTCGCCGCATCCTCGGCAAGCAGCTCCACAGGCACCAAGCGCGGCGCGAGCGGGCCCGGCGGCGTCGGTCCGGCGCCCGGCATAACCCGCTTGCGGCTCCAGTAGCCGAAGCTCGACAGAGACAGGCCGTGCTTGGCACAGTACTCCCTGCGCGAGAGCAGGCCATGGCGCTGGCGGGAGAGATGCTTCGCCCAGAAGCGGGCGCGATCGGTACGGGTCATCGCGGTACTCCAACATGGATATCGGAGCGCGATTCTCGGCGGCGTCTACCGGTCAGGGGAATGTGGGGATAAAAAACCGCTCACGTAGCCGTGCCAGGCAGGTACCGGAAGCCGTCGCATGTCATGGCTGGCTCTTGAGCCACACCCGTGC
>JAGPES010000535.1 GCA_018057015.1 Pseudomonadales bacterium
ACCACCCGGTGCTGAACCGCGCCGTGAATACGCAGCTCGAGCGCATGTCCCACGTGATGTTCGGCGGGCTCACCAACGAGCCCGCGGTGGAGCTGTGCGCGCTGCTGGCGGCGATCACGCCGGGCGCGCTCGGGCGCGTCTTCCTCTGCGACTCGGGCTCGGTCGCGGTGGAAGTGGCGATCAAGATGGCGCTGCAGTACTGGCAGGCGCAGGGGCAGCCGGGGCGCAACCGCCTGCTGACGCTCGCCGGAGGCTATCACGGCGACACCTTCATGGCGATGTCGGTGTGCGATCCGATCACCGGCATGCACCACCTTTTCCGCGGCGTGCTGCCCGCACAACTGTTTGCGCCGCGCCCCGGCTGCGGCTTCGGCAACCCCGCGCGCGCCGCGGACGTCACTGCCTTCGAGGCGCTGCTCGAGGCGCACCGCGAGCAGATAGCGGCGGTGATTCTCGAGCCGATCGTGCAGGGCGCCGGCGGCATGCACTTCTACTCGGCGGCCTATCTCGCCCGGGTGCGCGCGCTGTGCGACGCGCACGGGGTGTTGCTGATCGCCGACGAGATCGCCACCGGCTTCGGCCGCACCGGCAGGCTTTTCGCCTGCGAACACGCCGGCATCGCGCCCGACATCCTCTGTCTCGGCAAGGCGCTGACCGGCGGCTACCTGTCGCTGGCCGCGACGCTCGCGAGCGAGCGCGTCGCCGAAACCGTCTGCAGCGGCGAGGCCGGCGCCTTGATGCACGGTCCGACCTTCATGGGCAACCCGCTGGCCTGCGCGGTGGCGCTGGCCAGCACCCGGCTGCTGCTGGCCCAGCCGTGGCAGCGCGAGATCGCGCGGCTGGAAACCGCGCTGCGCGAAGGCTTGGCGCCGGCCACCGCGCTCCCCGACGTACGCGAGGTGCGCGTGCTGGGCGCCATCGGCGTGATCGAGATGGAGCACGATGTCGCGATGGGGCCGATCACCGAGCGCTTTATCGCCGAAGGCGTGTGGATCAGGCCTTTCGGGCGGCTGGTCTACACGATGCCACCGTTCATCATGCGAAACGATGAGGTGGCGCGCCTGACCCGCGGTATGCTTGCGGCGCTGGAAAAGTATCTGCGGACCTGATGGAGAGCAGCGACGATGAGCAACGTGAACATGCACGTACAGCACGATTTCGATTATCCCTCCGATCGCGTGTGGGAAATGCTGGAAAATTTCGGCGACCTCGGCTGGTGCGTGGGCATCGAGCGCACCGAGCTCTCCGGCAGCGGCCCGGGCATGGTCCGCAGCATCCACATGCCCGGCATGAGCGCACCCATCGAGGAGGTGCTGGAATCGATGGACGCCACCGCGCGCACCTTCAGTTACTCGATCCCGCGCGGCAACCCGATGCCAGTCACCAACTACCTCGCCACGGTGAGGGTCGAGGACCTCGGCGCCCGCCGCTGCCGCGTGCACTGGAGCGCCACGGGTGACGCGAACGGCATGAGCGGCGAGGAGGTCTCCGCGATCCTGGGCGGCGTCTACGCGCAGATGCTCGGTTGGCTCGGGGACGCGCTGGCCAGGGGCTGAGTCCCTCCGGCGATGCGGATCCGGATCATCAGTACCGGCGGGACGATAGACAAGATCTACTTCGACGCCAGGAGCGAGTTCGAGGTTGGCAGCCCGCAGGCCGGCGTGCTGCTGGCAGAGGCCAACGTCAGTTTCGATTACGAGGTGCTGTCGCTGCTACGCAAGGACAGCCTCGATCTGGATGACGCCGACCGTGAACTGATCCGCGCCACCGTGGCCGTCGATCCCTGCGAGCGCATCATCATCACACACGGCACCGACACCATGGTGCAGACTGCGCGCGTGCTGCAGTCGGTCGAGAACAAGGTCATCGTGCTGACCGGTTCGATGCAGCCGGCCGGCCAGCGCGTGACCGACGCCATCTTCAACGTGGGCTTCGCGGCGGCCGCCGTGCAGCTGCTCCCCGAAGGCGTCTACATCGCGATGAACGGCCGCATCCACGACCCGGCAATCACGCGCAAGAACGTGAAGGCGAACCGCTTCGAGAAGGACATTCCCCGCTGAGCCTCGTCAACCCGGCTGCTTTCGCACCCGCATCCAGCGCCGCATCAGCCAGCCCTGGCCCGGCGCGAAACTGCGCACCTCCGCCGCCACGAACAGCGCCGCGATCGCGGGCGTGGCACCGTTCCACGCCCGCGAGCCGAACACCGCGACGCGCTCCACGCTGCGTCCGAAGCAGCGCAGGAAGCGGATCTGTGCCGCGAAGGTGCCCCCCGCCCCCCAGCCGTGGAAGCGCCGCACGTCGAGGATCAGGAATTCGATGCGCCCGTGGCGCGCCCGCAGCCTTTCCGCCGCAGGCGCCACGGCCTCGCTGAAATCCTGTGCCTGGATCCGGTCGATGAGACTGACGCGCATGATCGCGCGCCGCGAATTGAGCCTGATGTCCATCATGGCCAAAGACCTCCGTGTCTGGAACGCATGGTGCCGGCAATCCCGGCGCGGCTCCTCCCGAGCCGCTCGCCCCCGATTATCCACGCCACCGGCAGCACTCACAACAGCCCCGACCGATCGCTATACTGGGACTGAGCCATTTCCCCGCGGAGTCTTCCCATGCAGCAGCTGACCGGCATCGACACACTGTTCCTCACCCAGGAGACCGAGCGCACGCCGCTGCACATCTCGCCCCTGCTGATCTACGACCCCTCGACGGCGCCCGGGGTCAGGGTGCGCTTCAAGGACATCCTGCGCCTGTTCGAGAACCGGCTTCACCTCGCCCCGATCTTCCGCCGCAGGC
>JAGPES010000536.1 GCA_018057015.1 Pseudomonadales bacterium
GCGCTGGCGCAGGGTCAGGGCCTCGCTGCGCGTGACGCGCGCGAAGCGTGCCCAATTGGCGAGGCTCAGCACCACGATCAGGTTGAAGATCGAGAAGCCGATGGCGCCAACCAGGATCATTGCGAGAATGACCGCCGGAAGCGCGAGCTGGATGTCAGCGAGGCGCATCACGACGCTGTCGACCACGCCACCCAGGTACCCGGCGGCGATGCCGAAGAGCCCGCCCCCGACGCCCGCGAGAAGCACCGCGCAGAAGGCGACGAAAAGCGAGACCCGTGTGCCATGGATGACACGCGACAAGATGTCGCGACCCAGCTGATCAGTGCCGAGCAGGTGCGCCGCGGACGGTGGCTTCAGGGTGTCCGAGAGCGAGATCTCGGCCGGTTCGTAGGGCGCGAACACCTGCGGGAACAACGAAACCGCCACCAGCAGGATCGCTATGAAGCTTGCGACCCAAAGCTGCGCCAGCATGAGGCGGCGACCGCGCCCTGCGCCGGTTGCCATGGGGAGTCGCGGTTCGGCCGGCTTGCGCGTGACCACGAGTACGGTTTTGTCCTGAATAACGTCAGGCATAGCGAATTCTCGGGTCGATCATGGCGTAGATGACGTCCACGATGAGGTTGATGGTCGTGAACAGGAGCGCCCCAATCGTGACCGCCGCTTGCACCACGGTGTAGTCCAGGTTCGAGATCGAGTCGAGCATGAGCCGACCCACTCCCGGCCACGCGAACACGAACTCGACCGATACAGCCCCCCCCATCAGGATGCCGAACTGCAACGCGGTAAACGTGACAACTGGCAGCAGCGCATTGCGCAGAGCGTGCCGGTAGACGATCGCCCACTGCGGCACGCCCTTGATGCGGGCCAGCTTAATGTACTCGGAGTCGAGCACCTCGATCATGCTCGATCGCGTGAGGCGCATGATTCCCGCGGCCGAGTACCACCCGAGCGCCAGCATGGGCAGGATCAGGTTCGACACTCGTCCGTAGCCCCCGGTGGGGAACCATCCCAGGTGAATCGAGAACAGCTTGATGTACAGAAGACTGAAGAGGAAAGGGGGGGCCGCCTGCCCCAGCACGGCGAAGATCTTGGCGAATTGGTCGACGGGTCCGTCGCGGCGGACCGCGGAGAGCACCCCCAGCGGTATGCCGATCACGACCGCAAGCAGCAATGCCGAAGTGGTCAGGATGAGCGTGGGGCCGAGCGCCTCGATGACCACGCCGAGCGCAGCGCGAGAAAAGCGATACGACACGCCGAGGTCGGCGCGAAGGAGATCGAGCAGGTACATGCCGTATTGAACGACGATCGGACGGTCGAGGCCCATCTGCACGCGCAGCAGCTGCCGGTCCGCCTCCGTCGCCTCCGGGGGAAGCATGAGATGCGTGGGATCGCCGATCAGGCGGATGATGACAAAGATGATGAGCGTCACCAGCAGCACGGTGACTGCCGACTGGCCCAGGCGGCGCAGCAGGTAATTAAGCATTCATCGCACCGCCAGCCATGCCGGATGGCATCACGCCCCCTGCGGCGCGCCCCTTGAACAGGAGCCGAATCCTCTGACCCCCTGTAAGCGGCCACCCGGCCACGAAGTCCACGCACTGCGGGGGCCTGCAGCCCTTAATGTGCCCCCGGTAGTACGCCTGTAGACCCTCCAGGTTCACCTCAGCCCCTGCCGCCACCTCCACGCATGGATACGCACCGCCTCCCAGCCGCGCATCCGGAGCCTCCCCCATTCCCAATTCCCTTACCCCCGGTTGTGTGGTCGGAAACACCTCGACCTCCCGCGTGACCACGTTGAACCCGCCAGGCAGACCGAAGCTCGCGAGGAAGGGCACGGCTGTTTCCGACAAACATCGGTTGGGTCGTGGAGAGAGATGGCGCAATCAAGAATGCCCTAACCCCCCGACAGCGTAAAGCCACGAAGCGGAACTACAGAAGTTCGAAAATCGTCGCAGTGGCGGTGGCTGGCTCGCGAGAAACGGAGGGACGGGCGCGCATCGCCTGATCGACACCAACCTGGCAAATCTTTGCGCGGACACCGGGAACGGTCGTCAGCCAACGTCCCTACCGCGACGGCACTCACGCAGGCCCGGCCATGGTCACAGCACGAAACATAGCCCGATGTGGCGCATTGTGGCCATACGGGACAAGGTGCCTGTACCTGTTTGATGGTTCAGTTCAGTGACGCCAAACCCTACAATCCTCCGTGAATACCAACCAGAGGATCCTCAGAGGTGGAAAACACTTTCTTGATCGCGGCCGATACCGGTGGCACCTTCACCGACGTCGTGGCATTCGATTCATCGAGCGGCCGGATCAGTTACGGAAAGGCACTGACGAGCTACTCGAATCTCGCGGATGGGGCGCTGGAGGGCCTTGAGTACGCCGATGTCGATCTGGGCCGAGGATACCTGTTCAAGCACGGCACCACTCATGTCATCAACGCATTCATTCAGCGCAATGGTGCGAGAACTGCCTTGGTGACAACCAAGGGGTTCTCCGACCTGCTCGAAATCCGTCGCGGCAATCGTCCGGTGCCGTTTTCGCTGCGGTATCGCCGCGATCCGGTGCTGGTGGCCCGCGATCTGCGCTTCGATGTCGATGAGCGCATTGATGCAAAGGGGAACGTCGTTGTCCCCCTGCACGAAGATGAATTGCATGCGCTGGGTGATCGCCTCGCGGGCCTGGGTGTCGAGGCCGTGGCCGTTGCGTTCTTGAATGCGTACGTCAACGCCGAGCACGAACAGCGGGCGGTCAACATTCTGAGGAAGCGTCTCCCGAATGCGT
>JAGPES010000537.1 GCA_018057015.1 Pseudomonadales bacterium
GGAAGAATCTGACCGCCGGCGCCGTCGGCAAGCAGGCCGGCATCAGCGAGCGCACGGTACACCGGTACTTCTCGACCGAGCGCCTGCTCCGCGATGCTGTCCTACAGCGCCTGGTCGAGGAGTCCGGCGTCTCGCTGGAGGCGCTCGAGCTCCAGGACTTCGCGAGCGTCACAACCCGGATGTTCGGCTACCTGTCATCATTCGCCGTGGCTCCGGCGACGGTGGACGATCCCACCTTCGCCTCGATGGACCGGCAGCGGCGCGATGCGCTGCTCGGCGCTGTCGCCCGCGCAACGCCCGGGTGGCCGGACCGGGAACGGGAAACCGTGGCAGCGCTGCTGGACATCTTCTGGAACTTGCCGCCCTACGAGCGCCTGATCACCAGCTGGGGCTTCGATACCGGGCGCGCCACCCGTGCCATCGCCTGGCTGATCGGCCTGATCGAGGCAACGGTTCGCAACGGTCCACGACCGGATTTCAGAGCCTGAGAGTTTTTTCGCTGGCCGTCGCGAGGGCGTCGATTTGCGAGCTAGCCACGTCGCGTGATGACGGGCAGCGTCTCCCAGCCGCGTACCGTGGAGGTCGGCGAGAGCTTTGCCTTGTCCCATTCCACGTCCCACTCGGGGAAGCGCTTCAGTACCTCCTCCAGCGCCACGCGTCCCTCGACGCGCGTCAGCGCCGCGCCGATGCAGGTGTGTATGCCCCACCCGAACGCAAGGTTCGGACGCTTCTCCCGGTGTATGTCGAAACGGTCTCCGCCTGGGAAGCGCCGGTGGTCGCGGTTTGCCGCCCCCACCAGGAAAAGCATGACGCTGCCCGCAGGCACCTTCTGACCGTGAAACTCGGTGTCGCGCGTGACGTAGCGCCCGATGTGCGGCCCCGGCGGTTCGTAGCGCAGGATCTCCTCGATGGCGTTGGGGATCAGCGAGTGGTCCCCGGCCAGCTGGCGCCGCTGCTCGGGGTGCTCGGCGAGCAGCTTGCCGGTCCAGCCGATCAGGCGGTTGGTGGTCTCGTTGCCAGCGCCGGCGAGCACATTGCAGAAGATGATCACCTCCTCGCGCGTGAGCCGCCGCCTGGTGCCGGTTTCGTCCATGAACTCGGTATTGAGCAGTTCGGTCATCAGGTCGTCCGACGGGTGCTCGAGGCGCCAGTCGATGTACTCCTGCATCATGTCGCCACCGGCTGGGTCGAAATCCTCCAAAGGCTGACCGGCCTCGGTGCGCAAGCTCGCATCGGAGCGTTCGCGCACCGCGCTCAGATCCTGTTCGGGTATGCCAAGCAGCATGCCGATGACGCGCATCGGCATCTGCGCGCCGAGGTCCGCTACGAAGTCGAATCTGCCGGAACCGACCAGGGGATCGAGGCAGCGCGCGCAGAATTCGCGGATCTTCGGCTCGAGCGCGTTCATCTTCTTCGGCGTGAACACCCGCGACAGCACGCCCCGGTGCACCGTGTGCAGCGGCGGATCCTCGAAGATGAACACCCCCGAGGGCATCGGCACGTTCATCTTGATGATCTCCAGGATGCCGCCGCGTGCCGAGCTGAAGGTCTCGTGGTCACCCAGCCCGCGCTCGACGTCGTCGTAGCGGCTGAGGGCGTAGAAGTCGTGCGGCTCGTTGTAATAGAGCGGTGCCTCCTCGCGCAGGCGCCGGTACACCGGGTAGGGGTCGGCCACGATATCGACGTTGTAGGGGTCGTAATAGACTGCGCCTTCGGCGCGCGCGTGCATGTCACCACTCATCTGATCAGTCTCCTGGCGAGCCCGGCTCGCGCCGGCTCGTGCTGGTGAATCGAGGCCGTTGCCGGATCCGGGAGATCCGGCCGCGGGCATCGTGTGTCAGGCCCTCTCCCCGCTCACCTTGGCGGAGCCGAAAATGCCCATCTTGACCTTCCCGCTGAGCCGGTCTCCGCTCACCGTGATGTCGTACTTCAGCGTGATCTTCATCGGCTTCTCGACCTTCAGGTCGAACTTCAGGCGGTTGCCTTCCACGCTGCCGCTGAAGTCCTGCTGCCCTTCCGCGCTTCGAAGGTAACCGCTGAGCGCCTGGTCGTCGGTGACGAAATGCCCGCTCATCTGCTGCGGACCCATCGGCGTGGCCAGCACCATGTTCCAGTCGCCGTCGACCCGCGATTGCGCCGTGGCGGCAAGGGCCGGCGCCGCGGCAGGAGGGGTATCACTGCCGGCGTCGGCAACCGTCGTTGCGCTCGCCCGCGGCGCGGCATGGCCTGCCGTGGCCCCGAGGTCGCGTCCCTCGATCACGCCGAGCAGTTTCGCCGGCGTCAGCGGCAGGTCCACCGGCACTTCGCCGAAGGGCGAAAGCGCGTCGGCAATGGCGTTGACCAGCGTCGGCGCGCCGATGATCGCGCCGCCTTCTCCCACGCCGCGCATGCCGCCCACCGATTTCGACGGCGTGTTGGCGTGCACGAACTCGAAGTCCGGGACGTCGGAAATGGCCGGCAGCAGGTAGTCCTTGTAGGTCGCCGCGGTCGGGTTGCCGCGCGCGTCGAAGCCCACTTCCTCCAGCAGCACCATGCCGATCGACTGGGCCAGCCCGCCGGCAATCTGGCCCTCGACCACGGCCGGGTTGATCGGCGTCCCGCAATCCTCCGAGGAAATCCAGCGCAGGATCTTCACGAAGCCGGTGTCGGCGTCCACCTCGACCACGCAGGCATTCGCGGCGCTGGTGAATGTCATCGGCGGCGGCTGGTATCGGTATTGCGCCGCGAGCCCGGACTCGAAGCCCGGCGGCAGACGATCCGGCTCGCCGTAGGCGATCTCGGCGATC
>JAGPES010000538.1 GCA_018057015.1 Pseudomonadales bacterium
CGGCAGCCCGTCGCGGCACGGCGTGCACCAGCCGCAGGATTCGCGTGCGAAGAACTCCAGCAGGTTGCGCACCGCGGGGACGATGTCCTGGGTGTGGTCGACCACGGCGAGCAGGCCCGTGCCGAGGCGGCTGCGCGCCCTGGCGATGGTGTCGAAGTCCATCGCGAGGTCGAGGTGCTCGGGGAGCAGGAAGTCGGTGGAGGCGCCGCCCGGCAGCCAGGCCTTCAGCCGCAGGCCGTCCTGCATGCCGCCGGCGTGCTGATCGAGGATCTCGCGCCCGGTGGTGCCCATCGGCAGTTCCCACAGCCCGGGGCGCTTCACGCGGCCGGAGACGCCGTAGATCTTGGTGCCGCCGTCCGTGCTGCGCCCCAGCGACAGGCCCTTGTACCAGTCCGCGCCGCGCAGCACGATCTCGGGCAGGTTGTAGAAGGTCTCGACGTTGTTGACGATGGTCGGCCGGCCCCAGGCGCCGGCGATCTGCGGGAACGGCGGCTTGGCGCGCGGGTTGGCGCGCCGGCCCTCGAGCGAGTTGATCAGCGCCGTCTCCTCGCCGCAGATGTAGCGCCCGGCACCGGTGTGCAGGATGAGATCGAAGCTCCAGCCGGTGCCGCGGATGTTCTCACCCAGGTAGCCGCGGCTGCGCGCCTCGGCCAGCGCGTGCTGCAGGCGCTGCGCGGCCAGCACGTATTCGCCGCGCAGGAAGATGTAGCCGCGCGTGGCCTGGATTGCCCACGCCGCGATGAGCATCGACTCGATCAGCTGGTGCGGCAGCTGCTCGAGCAGCATGCGGTCCTTGAAGGTGCCCGGCTCCATCTCGTCGGCGTTGCACAGCAGGTACTTGGTGCCGGCATCCGGCCCCATCGGCACCAGGCTCCACTTCACGCCGGTGGGGAAGCCCGCGCCGCCGCGCCCGCGCAGGTTCGAGTCCTTGACCACCTGCGTCACCGCCGCGGGCTCCATCGCGTCGAGCGCCTTGCGCGCCGCGGCATAGCCGTCCAGCGCCTCGTAGGCGTCGATGCCGGGCACCGGCGCGCCGTGGTCCAGGCGCCACGTCAGGGGGTGGGTGTCGCGCCGGCGCGGGCTCACGGGTAGCGCTCCAGCAGCGCCGGCACATCGGCGGGGGCCACCGGGCCGTGCGTGTCGTCGTCGATCATCAGCGTCGGGCCCTTGTCGCAGTTGCCGAGGCAGCACACCGGCAGCAGCGTGTAGCGGCTGTCGGCGCTGGTTTCGCCGTAGCCGAGACCGGTATGCGCCATCAGCGCGTCCTTCAGTGCGTCGTAGCCGGTGAGGAAGCAGGAGATGCTGTCGCAGACCTTGATCACGTGCCGTCCGACCGGGCGGCGGAAGATCATGTTGTAGAAGGTCGCGACACCCTCGACGTCGGATGCCGGGATGCCGATCACCGCGGCGATCGCGTCGATGGCCGCGTCGGGCACCCAGCCGCGGTGCTTCTGCACCGCCTTCAGCGCCTCGATCGAGGCCGCGCGCGGGTCCTCGTAGTGGCCCATCTCGTGATGGATTTCCGCCAGCTCGGCTTCCGACAGCCGGAAGTCGGGGGCGCTGCTCGCGATCATCTGGGGTGCGTTATCTGTCGACATCTGCCATCACGAAGTCAATGCTTGCGAGGTACGCGATGAGATCCGCGATCAGGCTGCCGCGGATCACCGAGGGGATCTGCTGCAGGTGCGGGAAGCTCGGCGTGCGGATGCGCGTGCGGTAGCTCATGGTGCCGGCGTCCGAGGTCAGGTAGTAGCTGTTGATGCCCTTGGTGGCCTCGATCATCTGGCAGGCCTCGCCGGCGGGCATCACCGGTCCCCACGACACGCTCACGAAGTGGTTGATCAGGGTCTCGATGTGCTGGAGCGTGCGTTCCTTGGGCGGCGGCGTGGTCAGCGGGTGGTCGGCCTTGTAGGGGCCGGGCGGCATGTTGTCGAGGCACTGGCGGATGATGCGCACGCTCTGGCGCATCTCCTCGAGGCGCACCATCGCGCGGTCGTAGGCGTCGCCGTTGGGCGCCAGCGGTACCTCGAAGTCGAAGTTCTCGTAGCCGGAGTAGGGCCGCGCCTTGCGCAGGTCGTAGTCGAAACCGGTGGCGCGCAGTCCCGCGCCGGTGACGCCCCATTCGACGGCTTCGCGCGTGTTGTACTGCGCCACGCCGATCGTGCGCGAGCGCAGGATGCCGTTGCGCATCGCGGCCTTGTCGTATTCGTCGAGGCGCTTGGGCATCCAGTCGCAGAACTCGCGCACCAGGCGATCCCAGCCGTCGGGCAGGTCGTGCGCCACGCCGCCGATGCGGTACCAGGCCGGGTGCATGCGCCCGCCGGTGATCGCCTCGATCACGTCGTAGGCCTTCATGCGGTCGGTGAAGATGAAGAAGATCGGCGACATGCCGCCGACGTCCTGGATGTAGGTGCCGAGGAACAGCAGGTGGCTGGTGATGCGGAAGAATTCCGCCAGCATCACGCGGATCACCTTCACGCGATCCGGCACCCGGATGCCCGCGAGCTGCTCCACCGCCATCACGTAGGGCAGGTTGTTCATCACCCCGCCGAGGTAGTCGATGCGGTCGGTGTAGGGGATGAAGCTGTGCCAGGACTGGCGCTCGGCCATCTTCTCGGCACCGCGGTGGTGGTAGCCGATGTCCGGCACGCAGTCGGCGATCTCCTCGCCGTAGAGCTGAAGCACGATGCGAAACGCCCCGTGCGCCGAGGGGTGGTTCGGTCCCAGGTTCAGGAACATGAAGTCCGAGTGCGCGGTGCTGCGGTTCATGCCCCATTCCTCGGGCA
>JAGPES010000539.1 GCA_018057015.1 Pseudomonadales bacterium
ACCTGCCAGGCGGCGAAATTGCTGCAGCCCGTGTAGCGCACCTTGCCCGCGCGCACCAGGTCGTCGAGCGCGCGCAGGGTTTCCTCGATCGGCGTCGACGCATCGGGAAAATGGACCTGGTAGAGATCGATGTAGTCGGTCCCGAGGCGCCTGAGGCTGGCCTCGACCGCGCTCATCACGTAGTGGCGCGAGCCGCCGCGTGAGTTGGGGCGCGGATCCACCGGCGCCCCCGACGGGCCGCCACCCAGGGGCCAGCCGAACTTGGTCGAGATGACGAGGTCGGCGCGCCGTCCCCTGATCGCCCTGCCGAGGAATTCCTCCGAGCGGCCCATGTCGTAGGCATCGGCGGTGTCGATGAAGGTGATGCCGGCATCGAGTGCGCGGCCGATGACCGCCGCGGACGTTGGCTCGTCGTGCAACCAGCCGAAATAGTGCGTGCCGAGGCCGATGGCGGAAACCTTCAACCCCGACCTTCCCAGATTGCGAAATTCCATGCGCGCTCTCCTTCGATTCCCTGGTGCGCCGGCTCAGCAATCCGCGTCGTCCAGGGCCTGGTAGATCACGGCGCCCTCCGCATCGCGCGGCACCGGCCAGCCGGCGAGGTGGCAGATGGTGGGAACGAGATCCACGCACCACACGTTGCGCCCGATCTGCACGCCCTTGCGGATTCCCGGACCGCTGAGTGCGAAGAGCCCGCGCAGCGATCCGCCCTGCCAGTCGGCCGTCGGCAGGAAGGGACCGTGCTGATGACCGTGGTCGTGCTTCAGCGCATACACGACGTCGCCGGCCTGGTCGCCGTAGATGTTGAGGAAGCGGGCGTCCTCCTTGCGCAGCGCGAACAGGACGGGCTTGCGGCCCGACGTCGGCTCGACGTGCTCCGTGAGCGCGCGAATGATCGCATCCTGCGCCTCGCGGTACTGCGCGCCGGCACGGACGATGCCGGACGGCTCGCGGCCGGCGAGGTTGATGTGCACCCAGCAGACAGGCCGCGCGACCGCGCGCGTTTGCGACCAGTCGATCTTCCCCCGGGCGTCACGCACGATCAGCCCGGCCTCCTCGAGGATGGCGTTGGCATCGATGCCGGGATGGCCCGCGGGCTTGGCGCCGTGGTCGGAGATCAACGCCAGCAGCGTTTCGCTCTCGTCGACGCAGGCGATCAGATCGCGTGCGAGGCGGTCGCAGGCCTCGTAGATGCCCAGTTCCAGGGCTTCGTGCTGCCGGCGTTCCGCGGCGTTCCTCGCCGCGGCGGGATCGAGCACGTGCGGGATCGAATGCCACGAGGTGTCGGGCAGGTGGTAGCGCATCACGAACAGGTCCCACGGCTTGTTCTTCAGCACGTGGGTGCAGGCATCGGCGTACCACTGCCGTTGCATCTCGATTTCCTCGAGCAGCGTGTCGGCGCCGAACCAGCCCTTGTCGTAGCCGAAGAACCCGCTGTCGGGATTCGGCAGACCCTTCGCGGACACGATCTCCGCGGCCAGCGAGGCGGGCTGCGACCAGCCATCGAGCGCGCACAGGGAGCTGTGGTAGAGACGCAGGTCGCGGGCATCCGGCGACAGCTCGAGCAGCTTGAGCGCGAACGCGCAGCGCCGGGGGCCTTGTTCGGTCTGGAGCGTCTGGCGCAGCACGCCGCTCCATTCACCGGCGCGCAATTCGGCCAGCGGCGCGGAGGCATCCTTGTCGTCGTCGCAGATGAGCACGCGGTCGAAGCCGTCGCCGTGCGTGTCCACGACCAGCATGTGCCAGGTCGGGGGCGTCACGCGGTACCAGCCGCCGCGGGGACGCACGACCAGTTCCGCCGCGAGCAGATTCGCGGCTGGCGGCAGGTTGCTCCAGTTCTCGGGTTTGCCCGGTTCGATGCGCATCGGCGCGCGGGAATCGGGCTGGAACGTGCGCGTGCAGAACAGCCCGCCATTGGCGCAGGCGGCGTACAGTCCCGGCGCCGCCTCGCCGAGCCCGAGACCCTCCTCGTCGAGGCGAACGGCCTGTTCCGGCGCGCCGGCCTGGCTGTTTTCCGAGACCAGGTTCGGGTGGAACCACTGGTTGATGTCGCAGCCCGAGCCGCCGATCTGGATGCCGTCGTCAACGACGGGCGGCCAGGTCGTGACGAAGTTCACCACGACCGACTTCTTGCCGGCGCGCGCGATCGCGTTCCAGAGATACTCGGCCTTCACATCCGGGCTGTGGAATGCCATGTGCGCGCGATCGAGCGGATCGCCGGGGCGGCGCACGTTGTAGTCGGAAATGCCGTGCGTGCCCGGCCACGCGCCGGTGGCGATGGATGTCCAGTTGGCGGGCGTGGCGGTCGGCAGCGGCACCATGGCGTTCGGGGCCAGCACCCCGTTGTCGATGAGCCTGGCGAGCGCGGGCAGCCTGCCTTCCCTGCAGTAGCGCAGCAGCGCTGGCGCCACCGGTCCGTCCAGACCGAAGATCAGAACCTTGCGTGGCCTCGGGCTCATCGTGGCAACACCTCCGTGCGCGCCGCCGTCGCGGCGTTTTCCGCTATCATCGCGGCTATCGCGCATTCACGAGCGACGGGCTCGGCTGGCGTCGCGAGCATAAACGATAATCGCGCGCGAATGAAAAGCGTCGCACAAGGGGGGATGCAGATGGACGCCCAGCAGGAACTTCGCACCGGTGCGGACCGCGTGGCAATCCAGGACCTCATGGCGCGCTACGCCTACGCGGTCGACGCCAAGCGCTGGGAGTTGCTGGCCGAGGTCTTCGCGACCGGAGCCGAGGTCGATTTCGTGGCCAACGGTGGCATCAAGGATACCTGGCC
>JAGPES010000541.1 GCA_018057015.1 Pseudomonadales bacterium
CGCCTCGGCGGGCCCTGCGTTGGGCGGGGGGTAGGCGATTGGCGTGGAGAAGAACTGCGGCAGGTAGTTGTTGCCGCGCGACAGGGTCGCGGCAACGGCGGGGTTGTCGAGCACGCGCGCCGAGCCGGCGACCTTGACCAGCACGTCGCGAAATCCCACGTCGACGGCGGCCGCGCGCGCCTGCTCGTCCTGGCCCGCGACCGGCACGTTCGCCTCGTAGAGTCCCTTGACCGTTTCCGCCCGGACCGCCAGCGCGAGCAGGCCGAGGACCAGGCAGAAAAAGCCCCGGCGAGCGATTTGTAGACTCATGCGTGTCATGGCGCTGCGATCCGATGGTGCGAGGCATTCTATCAGCCCGCTGCACGCTTCACACCGCGGCTGCCGCGGTTTGCTGGCGTCGACGGGCTGCTGCTAGAATCGCGCGCCCCAGCGAAGGCGAACGCCCATGTCCGAAGCCAGCAACGACGGTCTGTCCTACAAGGACGCGGGTGTCGATATCGACGCCGGCAACGCCCTGGTGGCGAACATCAAGGGCGTGGCGCGCCGCACCCGGCGCCCCGAGGTGCTGGGCGGACTCGGGGGCTTCGGCGCGCTGTGCGAGATCCCGAAGCGCTACAAGGAGCCGGTGCTGGTCTCCGGCACCGACGGTGTCGGCACCAAGCTGCGCCTGGCGATGCAGCTCGGCATCCACGACAGCATCGGCATCGACCTGGTGGCGATGTGCGTCAACGACCTCGTGGTCGCCGGTGCCGAGCCGCTGTTCTTCCTCGATTACTACGCGACCGGCCGGCTCAACGTCGACGTGGCGACGCAGGTCATCCAGGGCATCGGCACCGGCTGCGAGCAGGCGGGCTGCGCGCTCGTGGGCGGCGAGACCGCCGAGATGCCGGGCATGTACGAGGGCGAGGACTACGACCTCGCGGGCTTCTGTGTCGGCGTGGTGGAGAAGAGCCGCATCATCGACGGCAGCCGCGTCGCGCCGGGCGATGCGCTGATCGCGCTGGCCTCGAGCGGCGCGCACTCCAACGGCTACTCGCTGATCCGCAAGATCCTCGAGCTGAGCGGCGCCGACCTCGACGCCACCCTCGACGGCCGCTCGCTCGGCCAGGCGCTGATGGCGCCGACGCGCATCTACGTCAAGCCGCTGCTCGCGCTGTTCGAGGAATGCCAGGTCAACGCGCTGGCGCACATCACCGGTGGCGGGCTGCTCGAGAACATCCCGCGCGTGCTGCCCGCGGGCAGTTGCGCCGTGCTCGATGCCGCCAGCTGGCAGGAGCCGGAGCTGTTCCGCTGGCTGGCGCGCACCGGCAGGGTGGCGCGCATGGAGATGTACCGCACCTTCAACTGCGGCGTTGGCATGGTGGTGTGCGTGCCCGCGGCCCAGTGCGACGCGGCAATCGCGCAACTCACGGCGGCGGGCGAGAACGCCTGGCGCATCGGCCACATCGAGACCGCGGCTGCGGGCAGCGAACAGGTGCGCATGCTTGGCGGCTGAGGCGCACCCGTCCACGCAGCCCTGCCGCCTGGTCGTCCTGATCTCGGGCAGCGGCAGCAACCTGCAGGCTTTCATCGACGCCTGTCGCGATCCGGCCTACCCCTGCACCGTCTCCGCGGTGATCAGCAACAGGGCCGGCGTGCGTGGCCTGGAGCGCGCGCGGGAAGCGGGCATCCCGGCCGAAGTCCTGGACCACAAGGCCTTTGCCAGCCGCGAGGACTTCGATGCCGAGCTCGCGCGGCGCATCGACGCCCACGCGCCCGACCTCGTGATCCTGGCCGGATTCATGCGCATCCTGACCCCCGGCTTCGTGCGCCACTACGCCGGGCGGCTACTGAACATCCACCCGTCCCTGCTGCCGCGCTACCCGGGACTGCACACCCACCAGCGCGCGCTCGAAGCGGGCGACACCGAGCACGGCGCCACGGTGCACTTCGTCAGCGAGGACCTCGACGGCGGCCCCGCGATCGTGCAGGCGCGTGTCCAGGTGCTGCCCGGCGACACGCCGGAAACGCTCGCGGCCCGCGTGCTGCAACACGAGCACCTGATCTACCCGTTGGCGGCGCGCCTCTACGCCGAAGGGCGCCTGCGCCTGCAGGGCGAACGCGCCGAGCTCGACGGCAGCCCGCTGCCAGTGCATGGCATGCCGCTCGACGCCTGAGCGCCGGGCACCGTTGCGGCCGATCCTGTGCTGCAGCGGCACTCCGCACTCGTGGCACTATCGATATGAAAAAATTGCCTAAGTCAGTTGCTTGACTAATCCTTGCCGCAAGTGGATAGTCAGTCGCACGACTCACACAGGACGGAACCATGACCGTCGCCAAGCACAGCGACAAGCGTGAACGCCTGGTCGATGCCGCGCGTGACCTGTTCCATCGCCGCGGCTATGGCGAAACCAGCCTGGCCGACATCGCACGCGAGTCCGGCGTACCGGTCGGCAACGTCTACTACTACTTCAAGACCAAGGAGGACATCGCCGCCGCCGTCATCGAACAGCACCGCGCGCACATGGCCGGCATCGCGCAGGTCGCCGAGACGCGACCCACGGCAAGGGCGCGACTCCTGAGCATGCTCGACAGCCTCGCCTGCGACTGCGACGCGATCGCCCACAGCGGCTGCCCCATGGGTTCTCTGTGCGTGGAGTTCGGCAAGCGCGACACGGCGCTGCGCGAGGAAGCCAACCGCCTGCTGCTGCGGATGATCGACTGGGTCGAGCGGCAGTTCGCCGGCATGGGCCGCACGGATGCCCGCGCGCTGGCGATACAGCTGGTATCCAC
>JAGPES010000540.1 GCA_018057015.1 Pseudomonadales bacterium
CGCCACGATTGCCCGCTGCATGACCTCGACTCCGCTTTGCATGAACGACGGCACCCCCCTCAGGCCAGCCGTGCCGAGGCGTACACGATCCGGCCGGCGCAGACAGTGAGTGCGACGTGGCGCGAATCCAGATCGGCGCACAGATCGTCCCATGGCACGTCGAGCAGGCACAAGTCCGCCGGCTGGCCGACGGCGAGTTCACGCAAGCCGCTCCCCGGACGGCGCGGATCTCCGGCGAAAAGGCCGAGTGCCTGTGCCGGGTGCAGGCATTCCCCGGCGTTCATCTGCACGCCACTGCGCGTTCGGCGCCGGACGGCCGCGCGCATGGCGGCCCAGGGGTCGGTGGATCCGTAGGGCGCGTCGCTGCCGGCGGCAAGCGACACGCCGGCGCGCAGGAACCCGGCCGCGCGGTAGAGCAACGGAATGTCCACCGCTTCCACGTCGCGGCGGTACTGATCGCCACGCTCGGCAATGAAATGCGGCTGCGTGACCACCGTCACCCCGAGCGCGGCGAGCGCCTGCAGTGCGTGCTCGTCGGCGATCGCGGCATGCTCCACGCGGTCACCCGGCAGTGTCCCCGCCTCCGTCAGAGCGGCAAGCGCAAAGGCCAGTTCGACCCGCGTCACACAGTGCAGCGCGACCGCGCGCCCCTGCGCGTGCGCCGCCCGCACGCGCTGCGCCAGCTCGTCGAGATCCGGCAGATCGACTTCGCGCAGGTAGATTTTCAGCGGCCCGACCTCGATACGTCCCGACGATGCACGTGACGCCAACGCCAGTTCCTCGTTGCCCATGACCAGCACACGCTGCAGGAGTTCTCCGCGCTTGCCGGCGGCACCGAGCGCATCCCAGGCCGACAGCCCGTTGCGGGCACCGGCATCGGTCACGCCGGTGATGCCGCGGCGCGCCAGTTCCGCCGACACCTCGCGCAGCGACGGCCATGCCTTCTGCAGCCGCGCACCGAGCCAACCGTCGAGATCGAAAAAACGGCCGCTCAACTGGCCGTCGGCGGCGCGCTCCGCGCCGGGGGGCAGAATCTCCCCAGGCGCCAGGCGCAGATGCGCGAGAGCCCGGGAGTTGAGCACCCACAGCATGCCGCTGCGATGCTGGATACGAACGGGCCGCTCGGCACATACCCCGTCGAGCCAGTGCCTGTCGAGTTGCGCGCAGACACTGTCGTGAAAGCCGAACCCGCGAATCCAGCCCTCGCTGTGCGCGCAATGCCGGGCTAGCGCCTCGCGCAGCGACTGCTCGTCATGCGCGGCCGGCGGCCCGCACAGCAGCGACGCACGTGCCGCCGCGCTCGCGAACAGGTGCATGTGGTGGTCGTGAAGTCCGGGCAGCAGCACATTGCCGCACGCATCGATGACGCGGTCGCTGCTGCAGGGCTCCAGTCGTCGCGCGAGCGCAACGATCCGCCCGGCCGCAACGCGCAGCGCGAACAGCCCGCGTCCGGGCAACCCGGCACGGCAAATCAGCAGCGAACCTTGCGCTCGACTCCCCTCATCAGTGTCGGACACGGCGCCACATCCTCACGCGAACTCTCTCAGCACCCGCGACGTATCGGCTCCCAGTTCGGCGGCGCGTGCGCAATCGACACGCGCGCTCGGTAAAGCAACGTCCTCCGCCCGCGCCGTACACGGTTCGGGCACGCAACGGACGGCGGCGCAGAACGCGGCGACGTCGTGCAATGCAATGTCCAGCAGTTGCCCGCCCCCGTCCAGCCACGAGGCGAGAGCCAGCGGTGCGGCATGCAGCCCGGTCAGCGGGTCGGCAATCGCGTCAGCGCAGAACACCGGATCCTCCCCCTCGCGCCCCATGAGCCAGGCCAGTCCCGCCGCGACGCCCGCGTCGTCGCCGTAGGCAATCCAGTCGCGCATCGGCGCCCTCCGGCCGTATCCGGTGATACCGAGCCACACCATGCCGGGGCGTTCGGCGAGAAGATCCGTCGCGCGGATCCCCATCTGCTCCAACGCGCGCGGGCGCGACGATTCGATGACGATGTCGGCCCTTGCGAGCAGGGCGCGCAACCGCGTTCGACCGGTCGCTTCGCGAAGATCCAGCCCCACGCTTTCCTTGCCCGCGTTCAGCAGATCGTGAAACCGTTCCGGCCCGCTGCGCGCACCGTCGGGACGGGCGGTGCTCTCGACCTTGATGACACGCGCACCGCAGCGCGAAAGCAGTTGCGCACACAGCGGCCCGGCCCACAGCGAACTCAGATCGATGACCAGCGGCGCATCGCGACCGGGGCGCCGCGCTGTTGCATGACGCGTCGCGCGAAACCACGAACGGCACGGTCGCGGGGGCACGACCGCGGCGGCCGCGAGGCCGAGTACCCGCGCGCGCTGCAGCAGCGGCGCCATCCGACGACCACGCAGAATCCCGACCAGTTCTCCCGTATCCGCGTCTGGCTGCTCCAGCCAGGCAGGTATCAGTTCACGGTCCTCGTCACGGGCGAGGTTCAGGGCCAGCACGCCGTCGGCCATGTCCAGCAGGCGGCAGGCACCGCCTGCGGAAACGCGGCCGCGTCGGGCGAGGCCCGCGATAGCGGCGCGTTCGCCGAGCAGACGGTAGGCATCGAAACCGGGATCGCAGTGATGCGGAAGGAGCGCCGAAAGTGCCAGCCACGCGCCCTGGGCGCAGGCTGCCAGCGGCGCCGGACAGGCACGCGCGGGCCCGTCGGCATGTCCGCTCAGCCACATCGCGCCGGATTGTGCCCACAGCGGCCCGGGAGCGCGCTCGTCGAGCGCCGGATGAAGATGTTCCCGCCCCAGG
>JAGPES010000542.1 GCA_018057015.1 Pseudomonadales bacterium
CCCGGGGGCGCAGGCCCCCAGTTGATCGATGATGCGCTGCCCGGCACCCGGCTTGAGGTGGCTGATGTGGATCTCGGGCGTGCCGCGGATCTCGTCGAGCACCGCACGCGCCATGCTGGGGCACAGATGGCGCGAGGCCACCGCGAGCCCGTGCTGCTCCTCGGCGAACGCGGTCTCGAGGATGAGGTGGCGCAGTTGCGGGCAGTCGTTGATCGCCGCGATCAGCTCGGGACAATAGGCGGTATCTCCGGAAAACACCAGCTGCCCGTCCCCGCTGTCGAGCCGATAGGCCACCGCCGGCACCGTATGACGCGCCGGCAGCGCGGTGACGCCCCGCCCGCCGAAGTCGCGGCGCTCGCCGACGTGGATCGGCTGGAAGCGCATGAAGGGCTGGTGATGGTCGGGGATCGCGGAGAAGTCGGGCCACACCAGCCAGTTGAAGATGTGCGAGTGCAGGATGCGGATGGTCTCGGGCGTCGCATGCACCTGCACCGGCGCCTGGCGCAGCTCGCCCACCGAGTCGATCATCAGCGGCAGCGCGGCGATGTGGTCGAGGTGCGCGTGGGTGAGGAAGACGTGGTCGATCCGCGCGAGCTCGTCCAGCGCGAGGTCGCCGACGCCCGTCCCGCAGTCGATCAGGATGTCGTCGTCGAGCAGGAACGAGGTGGTGCGCGGCTGCGCCCCGCCGATCCCGCCGCTGCACCCCAGCACCTTGAGCTTCATGGCCTCCGTCATCCGCGTCCGCGGCAGCCGGAGGCCACCGCGCGAACCCATGCGAAACCTTAGCATCGCGCGGCGGGTGGCCGCGCGGGAGAAAGTCACGCCCGTCCCGCCCCCTCAGGCGCGCAGGAAGAACTCCATCTTGACGCCCGCGATCTCGATGATGTCGTGGTCGCGCAAGGGGCGCGCCTGGGCGTCGATCGCACTGCCATTGACGAGCGGGAAGCTCGCGCCCTCGACGTGGGTGATGAAGTAGCCGTGGGGTCGGCGCGTGATGACCGCGACCTGGCGCCCCGGCTTGCCCAGGGTGGTGAGCGACTTGGTGAGCGGCAGCTCGCGCCCGGCGTTGGCGCCGCTGAGGACCTGGATTACGCCCTGGCCTTCACCCGCCGCGGAGGCGGCGGACGCCGCCGCGGCCGCGGCGCCGGCCTGGCGCGCCGCGGCGGAGAGGATCTGCGTGTCGCTCGGCGCCGGCGCACCTGGCGGCAGCACGGTCTCGGTCGTGGCCCGCGGCATCTCGAAGGCCTTGTAGGCGGCAGTCTCGATCATCTCGGACGGCGCCAGCCCCGGCTTGGCGTCGTCCAGGAGGTATTTGATGCGGTACTTGCCGAGCTCGATGACGTCGTTGTTGCGCAGCACGTTCTTCTTGACCGGCTGGCCGTTGAGGTAGGTGCCGTTGGTGCTGTTCTGGTCCTCGAGGAAGGCGTCGTTGGTGATGCAGGTGATCACCGCGTGATGGCCGCTGATCGCGAGGTTGTCGATCTGGATGTCGTTGTCCGGCTTGCGCCCGATGGTGGTGCGCTCCTTGACGAGCGCCATCTCCTTGAGCACCAGCCCGTCCATGCTGAGAACCAACTTCGGCATGCCCATACCCGTGTGTAAGTGGAACGACCGGCGCGCCCGCGCCGCCTGCGAGGAATCCGTCGCCCATTCTAGCGCGCGCATCGCGCCGGTTAACAAAAAAGGGCGCCGGAAGATCCGGCGCCCCTGCGTATGCCCCGAGGGACGGCTTACAGCATGGCCTTGAGCAGCTTGGCCATCTCGGACGGGTTGCGCGTGACCGTGAAGCCGCACTCTTCCATGATGGCGAGCTTGGCGTCGGCGGTATCGGCACCGCCCGAGATCAGCGCGCCGGCGTGGCCCATGCGCTTGCCGGCCGGCGCGGTGACGCCGGCGATGAAGCCGACGATCGGCTTCTTCATGTTGGCCTTGCACCACTGCGCGGCTTCGGCTTCGTCCGGACCGCCGATCTCGCCGATCATGATCACCGCGTCGGTGTCCGGATCGTCGTTGAACATGCGCATCACGTCGATGTGCTTGAGGCCGTTGATCGGGTCGCCGCCGATGCCGACCGCCGAGGACTGGCCGAGGCCGATCTCGGTGAGCTGGGCCACGGCTTCATAGGTCAGCGTGCCGGAGCGCGACACGACGCCGATGCGGCCCTTGCGGTGGATGTGGCCGGGCATGATGCCGATCTTGATCTCGTCGGGCGTGATCAGGCCGGGGCAGTTGGGGCCGAGCAGCAGGGTTTCCTTGCCGCCGGCGGCGACCTTCTGCTTCATCTTGTTGCGCACGACCAGCATGTCGCGGACCGGGATGCCCTCGGTGATGCAGATCGCCAGGTCGAGGTCGGCCTCGCAGGCCTCCCAGATCGCGGCGGCGGCGCCGGCGGGCGGCACGTAGATCACCGAGACGGTGGCGCCGGTGGCGTCCTTGGCGTCCTTGACCGAGCCGTAGATCGGCACGTCGAGGATCTTCTCGCCGGCCTTCTTCGGGTTCACGCCGGCGACGAAGCAGTTCTTGCCGTTGGCGTATTCGATGCACTTCTCGGTGTGGAACTGGCCAGTCTTGCCGGTGATGCCCTGGGTGATGACCTTGGTGTCTTTGTTGATCAGGATGGACATTCGAAGTGCTCCTTACTTGACCGCAGCGACGATCTTGGTCGCGGCTTCCGCCATCGTGTCGGCGGCGATGATCGGCAGGCCCGAATCGGCGAGGATCTTCTTGCCGAGGTCTTCGTTGGTGCCCTTCATGCGCACCACGAGCG
>JAGPES010000543.1 GCA_018057015.1 Pseudomonadales bacterium
GCGACGCCGCACAGACTGCAGGAAGGCGGTATCGGGCGAATTTCCGGCTGCTGCGGGTTTGTTGCGCAATTGTTTCGGCGCCGTAACGTGACGGCGCGGTTCGCGGTCGCCAGGCCCGGAATCCGGTTTTTATTTGAACACCACTGTTGACCATTTTGCGCCAGGACGGCATTCTAGGTGCCCGCGCCGGTCCTGCCCGCGCCGGCTTGCCGGTTCGCGAGCGCGCCGCGGGAAGCGAGACCGTCGTCCGCGACGCGGGGAGCGTCGCAACGCTCGGCCGGACACCGCACCATTTGCCGAGAGGAAGAATCGCCCATGCCCGACGCCCGGATTCCAGCCACCCATGTCGGCATCCTGGAGACCGCATTGCTGGCCACGGTCAGCACGATCCGCCACGAGGACGGCCTGATATCGACCAACCCGGTCGGCTTCGACTGGGACGGGGAGTTCGTGCGCCTCAGCACCCTCAAGTCGCGCGTCAAGTACCGCAACCTCGCGGCCAATCCGCTGATCACCTTCTGCGTGGTCGATCCGCAGATGCAGACGCGCTACATCGAGATCCGGGGCTACGCCGAACTCATCGATGATCCCGAAGGCGCACTGAACAGGAAGATGTTCCGTCGCATGAGCGGCAGGGAATTCGACCTCGACGAGCCGGGAGCCGAACGCGTGATCATCAAGATCATCCCGACGCAGGTATCCACACCCACGCTCTACGGCGGCCGGCTCGACCGGCGCGCGGCGGACGTCGCGCAGGCCAGCAAACCTGTCTGATCATGACCCGGCAACGAGGTAACACGACGTGATTTCTTCCGTCTTCGAACATTACAACTGGCAAGCGGCTCTGGTGGTCGTTTTCCTGCCCAGCGCGATCATCCAGGCCGGCAAGTACCTGGCGTTCAAGGTGCCGGACATCAAGCGCATGCGGGACATCAATATCGCGGAGGACAACAAGCGTCTCGCGCAGGAAAAGTATCCTGCGATGATCAGGAGAGGCAAAATGGCCGGGCTGTCCAGCCTCCTGTCCTTCTTCGTGTTCATCCTGCCCTTCTGCGCGACCTTCGAGTACGTCTCCGTGGGCAAGGTGCTGTTCGAGATCTTCGTCATCCTGATGGCGTACGACCTGGTCTACTACCTGACGCACCGCTTCCTGCTGCATGCGTCGTTCGACAGCCGCTTCGCCGTGCTTCGTCATCTGCGCCGCGTGCACGCGGTGCACCACCAGGCGCGCGATCCGAGCTGGGTCGATGCGACCTATGTGCATCCGCTGGAAATTGCCATCGGCGTGTGGCTTTTCCTGGGCACCCTCGTCGGCTACGCGCTCGTCGCGGGGCCGGCGCACGTGGCGTCGCTGGTCGTCTGCTTCATCGCGTTCCACGTGATCAACCAGGTCAATCACACGTATTTCAAGCTGCCGTATTTTCCCTACCGCACGATCAGCTGGGTGGTCGCGAAGCACCACGTTCACCACGAGAACATGCAAAAGGGAAACTACGCCACGATCACGCTGTTCTACGACAGGATCTTTGGAACCCTGGACTGATCGCTGCTCCGCTGCCCGACGCCCGCCGGGCCGGAACCGGCGTCCCGGACGCCAGCCGCGTCGAGCCGTCGCATCTCCTCGGGCGACAGGGCCAGTTCCATGGCCACGATCAGTTCGGCGAGCTGGTCCACGCTGGTTGCGCTGGCGATCGGGGCCGTTACGCCCGGCTTTGCCATCAGCCAGGCGAGCGCGATGGCCGCCAGGCTCACGGCCCGGCTGGCGGCAATCGCTTCCATGACGGCGAGAACCGCCGGCCCCCGCCCTTCCATGTAGGCCTTGACGCCGCTGCCGCGCCGGCTCTTGGAAAGATCGTCGATCGCGCGGTATTTGCCCGTCAGGTAACCGCGCGCCAGCCCGAAGAACGTGATCACCCCGAGATTGCGTTCGAGGCACAGCGGCTGCAGTTCCTTCTCGAAGTCGCGCTCGAGCAGGTTGTAGAGCGGCTGGAGCGCGGCATAGGGCGTGATGCCCTTGCGCCCGGCGATTTCCAGCGCGGACCTGAGGCGTCCCGCAGAGAAGTTCGACGCGCCGACGCTGCGGACCTTGCCCGCCTTCACCAGCCGGTCGAACGCCTGCGCAACCTCTTCCTGTGGCGTGTCTGCGTCGTCGAAATGCGCGAAATACAGGTCGATGTAATCGGTGCGCAGACGGCGCAGGGATTCCTCGACCGCGCTGGCCATGTGAGCGGCCCCGAGTCCCTTGCGCTCCGGCGCCATCGGTCCGCCGACCTTGGTGGCGATCTGCACGTCGTCGCGACGCCCGCGATGCGCCAGCCAGTCGCCGATCATCGTCTCCGATTCACCGCCCTTTCCGCCGGGCAGGTAGTTCGCGTAGATGTCTGCGGTGTCGATCATCGTGCCCCCGGCGGCAACGAAAGCATCGAGCACGGCGAAACTGCGCGCGCGATCCATCCCGTTGACACCGAACACGTTGCCACCGAGCACCAGTGGCGCGATCGAGAGCCCGGTGGCGCCGAGTGGACGATGCCTGCTCATGTGTGCATTCCTCGTGGCCTGCGGCGCAATTCAGGCGGACCTGGGGCGGCGCGGGACGGGCGGGCGGTGGTAGCTGATGTCATTGCGATCGCGGGTATCCGGCCTGGTCTCGCCGGGACCGTAGGCCGGCGGGGCACCCTTGCCGAGTGGCGATTCGCCAAGCGCGTAATGGCCTTCCACGACGGTCACGCGATTGGCGATGCGCCACTGGCCGCCGCGGCG
>JAGPES010000544.1 GCA_018057015.1 Pseudomonadales bacterium
ACCCCGACCTGAGCATCCACATCCCGGAGGACTTGCTGCACGCCGATCACCAGGCCGAGATGGCCAAGGTGCTCGTGCCGCCGCCGGCGGCGAAGTCCGACGAGATCCTGGCGGTGAGCGGCGGCATGTTCTACCCGCGCGAATCGCCGGCATCGCCCGCATTCGTCGAAGAGGGCCAGCACTTCGAACAGGGCGATCCGCTCTACATCGTCGAGGTGATGAAGATGTTCAACAAGGTCTATGCGCCGTTCAGCGGCACCATCGAGAAGGTGCTGGTCTCGGGCGAAGGCGTGATCATCAAGAAGGGGCAACCGCTGTTCAAGGTCGTGCCCGACGAGCGCATCGTCGAGGAGACGCCGCAGGAGGTGCGCGAGCGCCGGGTTGCCGCCACGGCCCAGTTCCTGGCCACGCTGGAGGTACAGGCATGATCACCGGGCTGGACCATATCGCGATCGCGGTACCCGATCTCGAGCGCGCGATCCGCCGTTTCATGGAGGACTTCGGTCTCGCCTGCGAGGGCACCGAGGAGGTCGAATCCGCGCGCACCACCACGGCCTTCTTCCCGTTGCCGCCGACCAGCATCGAGCTGGTGCATCCGCTGCGCGGCGAGGGGCCGATCGCGAAGTATCTCGAGAAGAAGCCGGGCGGCATCCACCACCTGTGTTTTCGCAGCGACGACATCGATGCCGATGTCGCGCGGCTCAAGGCGAGGGGCTACCAGTTCCTGAGCGAGGAGCCGGGGCCGGGGGCGCACGACTGCCGCGTGATCTTCATCCACCCGAAGAGCTGCGATGGCGTGCTGATCGAGCTGAGCCAGCCACCCGTCGGCCACTGAGGCGCTTGTGTGGCGCAGGGATTGCGCAAGCTGTGATGTCCTGCACGCTTTGGAGGTTTGCCCCGGACTAGGCTTTTCTGGCCGGGGACAGGAGCACGGACCGCATGGATGGGCTACTCGATCGGGTGGCGACAAACCGGGAATCGCCCGGGCGCTCATCGCTGCTGGGGTCGCTGGCGGCGTTGAGCTGCGAAGCGCTCGCGCCACTGCTCGAGAGTACATTCAGCGCCTGCGAGACCGTATTTCTCGAGCTCGCGAACAATGCCTCCGGCACGTATGACGAGCAGCGCCTGCTTGAATTCCGGCGCGAGCTGACATCAAGAAAATCCGCGGTAATGGCGGACTTCACGGCCCGTATCACGGCCGAATTCACCCGCCTGCGGCAGGCGGACCCCGGCGATCCTCCCAGCGACGCGGGCGCGCTGGAGCTTGTCGCACAGGAACAGATCGAGAAGCAGCTGCTGGTTGCCGGTGGCGTTTCGCGGGTGCGCAACGAGTGGCGCGCGGCGCTGGAGCAGTTGCACGAGCGCATGCTGGCGATTGCGCCTCGTGAATTCAGCGCGCAGGACAACCCCCTCGATCCCGGGCGCATCGCGCAGACCTTCCTCGGCGCCTGCGAACAGCTGGGAGCGGACATGAAGTGCCTGCAGCTCCTGTGCCGGCAGTTCGACGCGCACGTGCTCGGGCACCTCGATGGTTTCTACCGCAACTCCAACCAGGTGCTGATCGACGCCCGGGTGCTGCCGCAACTCGCGGCCGTGCAGCCGCGCGCGCGCGGTCTCCCGACGGACCGGCCGGTCGGGATGCCCGGCGCAGAAGCTGCCGGCAACGGCGGCACCCGGGTCGACATCGCGGATCCGGTTGGTGCGAGCGTGAATGCGGGCACGGAGTTCAGCGAGCTCGCGGGATTGCTGCGCCGCGTGAGGGGGGGCGCGACGCCACTGCTGTTCGCGGCGGGCGTGCCGATGCCGGACGAGGAGGTTTCCACGCCGGTAACCGCCGGCCAGCTGGTCGCGATGATTGCCGACGTGCAGGCTGAAGCAGGGTGGCTGGGCGCCGCAAGCCGGCCACCGGCCGACATCCGCGGCGCCATCGGCATGATTGCCGGCACTCGCGGCCGACTCAGCATGGACGCCGTCGAGGGTGACACCCTGGACATCGTCACGCTGATCTTCGATACGATCGCGCAGGACCGTGATCTTCCGCTCGAGATCCAGGCGCTGATATCCAGGCTGCAGTTGCCGATCCTGAAGATCGCGCTGCTGGACCGGGGATTCTTCGCGGACCGTGACCACCCGGCGCGGCGGTTGATGAATGCGATAGCGCGCGCGGGCAAGGGCTGGGACTCTCACAACGCGGATGCGCAGGATTCGCTCCTCGACCAGATGACGGGGCTGGTCGAAGGGTTGGCGGCGAACGGGACCACGGGCACCGATGCGTTCGCCAGTGCGCTCGAGCAGCTGAACGAGTGCATCGAGCTCGCCGAACTGCGCGCAGTGAAGATCGAGCGTCGCACCAGCGAGAAGGCGGTTGCCGACGGACGACTCGCGGCTGCGCGCGACACCGTGCACGAGGTCATGAAGCAAGGCCTGGAGGGTGCCGAGCTGCCCGTAGCGGTGCTCGACTTCTTCGCCAGCGACTGGCAGCGCGTGCTGCAGCTCCTGTATCTGCGCAAGGGGACAGACAGCGCCGAATGGAGCGATGCAGTCAGCCTGATGGAGGATCTCGTCCGCTCGGTTGCCGCGCCGGCCGACGCCGTCGCCCGTGGCGCGCTGGCGCATGGGCTTCCCCAGCTGTACCAGCGCCTCGAGACGGCCCTGGCAATGACGCAGAGCCACACCGAGGAGGCGCAGGCGCGGGTCGACGTCATCAGGGAGGTCCACCGCAAACTTCTGGCGCCGCCGCTGCAATGCCCCGCGGCGT
>JAGPES010000059.1 GCA_018057015.1 Pseudomonadales bacterium
GCCTGAAGTCCGAGTTCCTCGACAACCGCTTGCGCGTGAACGTCGCAGTGTTCGACAACGAGTACACGGATCTGCAGGTCGACCAGGCGCGCACGCCGCCGGTTTTCGTCGACACGCTCAACGCCGGCGAGGCCACGATAAAGGGCCTGGAACTGGAAGCCGTCGCGGTATTGGCCACCGGTCTCACCGTCAACGTCTTCTATGCGCAGCTCGATGCCGAATACGATTCCTATATCGACGGTGGCGTGGAACTGGCATCGGTGCGGCACGTGCCCAATGCACCGGACTGGCAGCTGGGCGCCGGACTGGAGTATGAATTCCTGCGCACGGATTTCGGCAGCTTCATCCTGAACGTCGATTACCGGGCGCAGGACGACTTCTATGCCGGCCCGATCGCAAACACCCTGTCTCCCGATTACGACGTCTGGAACGCCCGGCTGGAACTCGCCGGCATACCCTTGCCGCATGGCGAGATGCGCGTTGCGGTCTGGGGAAAGAACCTCGACGACGAGGAATATCGCCTGTCCACGACCAACCTGTCGCCGCTCAGTGCCCAGTTTGGCGCCCCCAGATCGACCGGTATCGACCTGATCTACGAGTTCTGACGTTCGCGGCGGCTCCCGCGAGCCGCCATGCCGCGTGACATGCGCACGGGGTCCAGTCAGTGGTGAATCCGCGCGCTGCGGGTTGCCCGGGTGAAGCAAGGGGTAAAGCATGGCGTTGCTGGTCGAGACTCCCGTTTTCGGGCCTGATACCAACCAGTATGCGGGGCAGGGCCAGCCCGCCGTGACGCTGGCGCAGATTGCCGACATCTGCCGGCTGTTCGAGGGCATCGGCTTCGACGGCATCACGACCGCCGAGGCCGGTCACGATGCCTTCCTGCCGCTGATGATCGCGGCGGCCCAAACCGCACGGATGAAGCTGGGAACGAACGTTGCGATCGCGTTTCCACGCAGCCCCATGGTGACGGCGCAGATGGCGTGGGACCTGGCGCACTTCTCGGGCGGGCGCTTCACCCTGGGACTCGGAACCCAGGTCAAGGGTCACAACGAGCGCCGTTACAGCACACCGTGGCCGAGTGCCCCCGGCCCGCGCATGCGTGAATACCTGCTGTGCCTCAAGGCAATCTTCGCGAGCTTCCAGCACCCCGGGAAACCCACGTATTTCGAGGGCGAATTCTATCGGTTCACGATGATGGCGCCGTTCTTCAATCCCGGGCCCATCCTGCACCCGCAGGTGCCGCTGTATGTGTCCGCGGTCGGTCCGTACATGGCGCGGCTTTCCGGGGAGTTGTGCGACGGCTTGCGGCTGCACCCGATATCCACGTTTCGCCACACGCGGGACGTGATCGTGCCGGCGGTCGCCGCGGGCGCCGCGAAGTCGGGTCGGGATGCTTGCGGCTTCGATCTGGTCGGTGCGCCTTTCCTGGCGACCGGCCGGACCGACGCGGACGTGGAGCAGGCCAGGAACTCGGTGCGCAAGCAGATTGCGTTCTACGCGTCCACCCGTTCCTATCACGGCGTCCTGGCCCATCACGGATGGGAGGATACCGGGCTGGAGTTGCATGCCCTTTCCGTCGCGGGGAAGTGGACCGAGATGCCGGCACTGATAACCGACGATATGCTCGAGGAGTGGGCGGTCGTCGCGACCTACGATCGGCTTGCCGATGCCGTGCGCGCCAAGGCCGAAGGGCTGTTCAGGACGGTGACGCTCACGCTCCTCGACGAGGCGCGCCGCGACGTCGACCTGATGCGTGACACCCTGCGGCGTTTGCACCAGGATTGAAGCCTGCCGGCGCGCGCGCCCGACCGGGCGGTGCGTGCCGACGAGGCACCAGGAGGGTTCCCGATGGACGATGTGCTCTGCGATCGCGATGGCGCCGTGGCGATCGTGACGTTGAACCGCCCCGCGCAACTGAACACGATCTCGCAGCCGATGCTGTCGGCGCTGTCGCAGGCACTGCTGGCATGCGAAACCGATCCCGAGGTGCGTGCAGTCGTCCTGACCGGCGCCGGGAAGGCGTTCTGTGCCGGGCTCGACCTCAACGATGCGGCGAGCGAGGAGGGGGTCTCCCGGGGCGGTTTCGCGCTTGCGCCCACGCTGGACCTGCGCGACTTTCCCCCCGTCGTCCTGCACGCGATGGACACCCCGGTGATCTGTGCGATCAACGGTGGCGCGGCGGGGTTCGGGCTGGATCTTGCGCTCGGGTGCGACATCCGCGTCTGTGCGGCCCATGCCAGGCTTTCGCTCGCGTTCACGCGACGCGGCGTTTTGCCCGAAACGGGTGGAACCTGGCTGCTGCCGCGGCTGATCGGCTGGTCCAGGGCCGCCGAGATCGTTTTTGCCGGCAGGACCCTGGAGGCCGCAGAAGCGCTCGAGCTCGGACTCGTGAGCCGTGTCACGGACGCCGATGCGCTGCTGGCGGCGGCGCGTGGACTGGCGGTGGAGATCTGCGCATGCGCTCCGCTGGCCGTGCAGGCTGCCAAGCGCATGATGCGTGCCGGGATGAACGAAGGCTTTGCCGAGCACATCCAGCGCGTATATCTCCAGACCCTGCCGTTGCTGCAGACGCGAGATTTCCAGGAGGGCTTCAGGTCCTTCCTGGAACGGCGCGAGCCGCGCTTCGAAGGGCGATAGAGCGCACGCCAGGCGCCTGCCCGCCAGTGCGGGCCGCGGCGAAACGTGGTGGGGGAGCAGCCGGTCGACCGGAACGAGGCCATGAACGACGAGACACGCTGGACCGGCTCCCGTGCCTGGTATGTGACCGTGCTGCTGTCGCTGTGCTACCTCGTCTCGCTGCTCGACCGGTTCATCATCGGCCTGATCTTCGATCCGCTCGAGCGCGAGTTCGGGCTGGGCGACACGCAGCTGGGCATGTTGCACGGCACAGGGTTCGTGCTGCTGTACACGATCGCGGCATTGCCGATGGGCCGATTGGCCGATACTCGCAGCCGCCGCAACCTGATTGCCGCCGGGATCCTGTTGTGGAGCCTGGCGACGAGCCTGTGCGCCTTCGCCAGCTCGTTTGCGACGCTGTTCGCCGCGCGGGTCCTGGTCGGTCTTGGCGAAGCGTGCCTGGTTCCGGCCGGCATGTCGCTGCTGGCCGCCATTTTTCCCGCTCACCGGCTCGGGCGCGCGATCTCGATATTCAGCATGGGCGCGCTGCTGGGGGCGCCGATCGCCTTTGCCGGCGGCGGCCAGCTCCTGGTGCTGCTCGCGCGGCACGATGGCCTGAACATACCGTTGCTCGGGCATCTGGAACCCTGGAGGGCCCTGTTCCTGCTGACCGGCCTGCCCGGCCTGCCGCTCGCCCTGCTGTTTTTCTCGACCGTGCGGGAACCTGTGCGGCTGTCAACGCCCAGCGTCGGCGTGCGCGATGCGCTGGTGTCCATGCGTCCGCGTGCGGCCGTCTTCGGACCCTTCCTGGGTGCGGTCTGCTGCACGGCACTGGTCGGTTATTCGGTGCCCGCCTGGTGTGTCCCGCTGCTCGTTCGCCAGCACGACATGAGCGTGGCGCAAGCGGGTGCCGTTACCGGCGCCGCGCTGATGATCGCGAGCATCGCCGGCACGCTGCTGGGTGGATGGCTGACGGATTACCTGACCGCGCGCTTCCGCAACGGCCCGGTGCTGGTGCTGGGCGCTTGCTTCCTGGCGCTGCCTGTTCCCGCGGCGCTGCTCTGCCTGTCCCAGCACGCATGGCCGGCCGTGCTCGGGCTGGGCCTGGTGCAGGCGGTCGTCGCGATCGGCACCCCTCCCGCCTTTGCCGGCTTCCAGATGCTGTCGCAGGAGCGCCATCGCGGCTTCGTCACCTCGATATCGGTGGCGACCTACACCCTGATCGGCTTCGGTTGCGGGCCCGCCCTCGTCGGGCTCATGTCCGACAGGATGTACACCGGGACCAGGCAGCTCGGATGGTCGATGCTGACGCTGTTCGTCCTTGCGGCCGTGCTGGGGCTGCTGCTCTGCGCATGGTTGCGGCCACGGTTCGCGGCGGCTCGATTCGCGGCGGCCGGATAGGCGGCGCGTTGCCGCCCGGGCAGGATCGCCCGGGCACTTCGCGCAAACCGTCGCCGGCGCCAGCGCGGCCGGCGACGATCGGTGGCTCCCGGCGTTGTTGCCGGTACTACCAGCGGTAACTGAAGGACGCGCCGTAGGTGCGCGGCTCCTGGAAGTACGCCAGCGTGTAGTTGGAGAAGAAGCCGGGACCGAAGTCGATGAAGTTCACCGGGTCCTGCTCGTCGGTGACGTTGCGCGCCCAGAGCGTGAACTCGGCGGACCCGGAGCCGCCGACGGGGATCTCCGAGAGCGCCAGTCGCAGGTTGAGCAGGCCGTAGGCATCCACCTCGGTGTTTCCCGCCGTGGCCCGGCGCGTATCGATGGTCTCGAGCTGGTAGGCATAGGCGTAGAACGAATCGGTGTAGCTGTAGTCGGCCAGGGCGCGCAGTTCGCCCCACGCCGTCTGCGCCAGCCGCGCGTCCGCCGTCAGGTTGAGCGTGTGCTCCGGCGCGTGGGGGAAGGAGCGGTTGTCCGCCACGTTGCCGATCGGCTGCCCGACCGCGGGGGCCTCCATGAACTCGTCCCACTCGGCGTCGAGATAGCCATAGCTCAGCTGCAGGCGCAGCGCATCCGTGGGCAGCCAGATACCCTCGATCTCCACGCCCTGCGTGGTCGCCTGGCCGGCATTGCGCACGACCGACACACCGGGAAGGCCGGTGAACTGGTTCACGTGCATATCGTCGATCTCGTTGTGAAATGCCGCCGTGTTCAGTTGCAGCTGCCCGTCGGCGCTGCTCATCTTGGCGCCGATCTCCCAGGTGGACTGTTCCTCGGGGTCGTAGGGGGTCACCGCCTCCACGGCATTGCCGGCCTCGCCCATGAAGCCGCCGCTCTTGAAGCCCTCGGAGTACTTGAGGTAGACGTTCAGCTGCTCGCTGAACCGGTAGGCAACGCTGGCCATCGGCGTGGTGTCGGAAAACGACTTGTCGGCCTCGACCCGCGCAATGGGAGCCCCTGCCCCGGTGACGCTCTTGTAGCGCTCGGTGTCCTTGTCCTCGTCCGTGTAGCGCAGGCCCGCCGTGAGCGTCAACGCGTCCGTGGCGCGGAAATCGAACTGCGCGTAGGCGGCCATCGACTCGGCGCCGAAGCCGTACTGCGAACTGTCGGTGCCGAAGAAGAAGACGTGCGGGTTGATCGTGTAGCCGTCGTCCTCGTAATAGTACAGGCCGAGGACGTAGTTGAGTCGCGATGCGCTGCCGATCCACTGAAGTTCCTGCGAGGTCTGGTCGTAGTCCGAGATGCGATTGGCCGTGGCAATGGTGAGCGGCACGCCGTCGAGGTCCACCGAATCGTCGTTGCGCAGATCGCGATACGAGGTGATCGACCTCAGTGTGTTGGTGTCGTTGATATCCCAGCCCAGCGTCAGCGCGTGACCTTTCAGTTCCAGCTGCTCGTAGCCCGGCCAGTTGGTGGCCACCGAGTCTTCCCGGTCCTTCGAGGCGTACGCCGCAGCCGCGGTGAACAGCGCGTTGGAAGGCGTCACGCTGTAGAGCTGGCTGTGGGGCGGCATCTGGTCGACATCGGTGTAGTCGAAGCGGTAATCCGCGACCACGCAGTCGCTGATGTCCAGCCCGAGCGCGAAACGCGCGCCGAAATTGTCACGGCTGTCGAGCTCGGTGCCCGGGCTGCCGGACTCGAGGTCCACGAGCCCGTCACGGCTCTCCGAGCGCACGCCGAAGGAGACGCGCGCGATGCCCACCCTGGGCAGGTCCACCGAGACCTTCTCCACGTGGTGGTCGTAGTTGCCTACCTCGATGGTCGCGGCACCGCTGAATTCGCCGCTGGGCTTGCGCGTGATCAGGTTGATCGCGCCCGCCATGGTGTTGCGCCCGTACAGGGTTCCCTGCGGTCCGCGCAGCACCTCGATGCGCTCGATGTCGACCACGTCGAAGACCGAGCCGACCGCCTTGCCCAGGTACACGCCGTCGAGGTACATCCCGGTGCTGGGCTCCCAGTACATCGCGGCGTTCACCGTCACGCCGCCGCGGATCGCCACCTGCGAGACGACGTTGCTGTTGGGGTACTTGCTCACCATGAGATTCGGCACCAGCGCCTTGAGGTCGAGCACGTTGTCGATGCGGCGCTTCTCGATCTGGTCGGCGGAAATGGCGCTGATGGCGATGGGCACGTCCTGCAGGCGTTCTTCGCGCTTCTGCGCGGTCACCACGATCTCCTCGATGCCGAGGGCGCCATCGGCCTGCTGGGCCTGTGCGAAGCCCGGCAGCAGCGCCGCGATGGCAGCGCCGAGGACGATGCGGTTGCGGGGTTTGCCGTGAATTGCGGACCTGGATTTCATTGAGCGTCTCCCTGGATTGGCGAGTATGGCGATCGACGCCGTCTCGTATCGTATCGGTGTTTTCCCCTGTCGGCGGCCTTCGCGGGGGCGCGAACCCCCCTGTCGGGCGCCCCGACGAGGGGAGAATAGTCGCCTGCGGCGCCGCTTCGAGCCACGGGCCGCCTGCTGTCCCGAACTGATACCACTTTGGCCACAACCGAGTTTCCGCGGCGCTGAGCCGGTTTCCGGTCTTGAATATCGTGGTCGCCAATGCGCGACGAACGCCCCGGCCGGGGCGGGGCTCGTGCCTGCCATCGCACACGCCGGGAGGACGCGACATGGATTCTTCGAACATGCCATTGCAGGGGCTGCGGATCATCGAGAGCTCGCTGCTCGGAGCCGCGGCGATCACGACATCGCTCGCGGATCTGGGCGCGACCGTGATCAAGGTGGAATCGCCCGAGGGCGACTACATCCGCGAGATGACCTGGCCCATCATCGAGGGCGTCTCGCTGATGCACTACCACCTGAACCGGGGCAAGAAGAGCATCACGCTCGACCTCAAGACCGAGGCCGGCAAGGAGCTGTATCGCGAACTGGTGCGCGATGCCGACGTGGTTATCGAGGCGATGCGCCCCGGGGTGCTCGCCAAGCTGGGGCTGGGGTTCGAGGACCTGCGCAAGGTCAATCCTGCGATCGTCTTCTGCACGGTCTCGGGATACGGGATGACCGGCCCGTACAAGGACATGCCCTCGCACGGCATCGCCTACGACACCTGGTCCGGCGCGGTGACGCCGGCCTACGACGAGGAGGGCTTCTGCTACATCCCCGAGCACGTCTCGATCGGCATCAACGCCGCGCCGCTGTTCGGCGGGCTCGCGGTGCTGGCCGGCGTGCTGCGCGCCCGCGCCACCGGAAGCGGCTGCATGATGGAGCTCGGGCAGAGCGATGCGGCGGCTTACTTCGACTGGTATCGCTGCGAGAGTCACCTCGCCTACGCGCGCCCGCAGGACGTGGTGACCGGCAACAAGGCCGACGGCTACGAGCGGCGGCCGGTGGCGACGGCCGGCATGAAGGAGGGCGTGCGCTACCAGATCTACGCCTCCAGCGACGGCCACGTGCTGTTCATGGCCTCGGAGCAGGCCTTCTGGAAGAACTTCTGCGAGGGGGTCGGGCGCGGTGACCTGTTCGAGAAGTGGCCGGGGTCACGCTATGCCGACCACGCGCGCGGCAACCGCGAACTGCAGCGTGAACTGCGCGAGATATTCCGTTCCCGCAGCTCGGCGCAGTGGATGGAGTTCGGCACCCGCGTCAACACGCCGATCGCGCCGGTCAACACGCCGCAGAACATCGTCGACGACCCGCAGTTCAAGGCGCGCTTCGCCCTGCTGCCGCACGAGACGCACGGTGCCGACATGCTGTCGTTCCCGGTGCACTTCGTGGGCGAACAACTGCCGCCCCCGGCACGCGCACCCGCTGTCGGCGAGCACACCGAGCAGGTGCTGCGCGACGTGCTGGGCTGTGACGACGCGCGCGTGGCGGCGATCCGGGGTTCCGGCGCGCTGGGCGGCGCCGTCGCGGGGAAGAACTAGGGGCACCCACCGGTGTCCTCTTGTGATACCGATTTGGCCTGTTAAGCCGTGTTGCGGCGCTCGATGCGGGCGCCGGCATCGCTACAATCCGATCAACGCACTGGGTTTGCAGAGGACAGACGGACATGGACTTCGATTTTTCCGCCGAGGAACGTGAATTCATCCGCCAGGTCGCACAGTTCCTGAAGGAGAACGAGTCGCGCGACGTGATGGACGTTAGCCGGGAGAACATGGCGCAGGTGTGCGACACGCCCGCAAGGCGCGCGTTCATGAAGAAGATCGCCGAGCGCGGCTGGCTGGGCATCACGTGGCCCAGGGAGCATGGCGGGCAGGACGGCAGCGGCATCTACGAATACCTGCTCAACGAGATGCTGTCCGCCGTGGGCGCACCCGGCATCGGCAAGGGTGTCGGCATCGTCGGCAAGACGCTGATCAACGTGGGTTCGGAAAAGCTGAAGCAGGAGTTCCTGCCGAAGATCCTGAACGCCGAGATCGAGTTCGCCGTGGGGTATTCCGAGCCCGGCGCGGGATCCGATTCCGCGGCGATGCGGCTCAAGGCCGAGCGCAGCGGCGAGGGCTGGGTGCTGAGCGGGCAGAAGATCTTCACCACGTCGGCGCATTTCGCCGACTGGTACTGGGTGGGTGCACGCACCGACTCCAGCCGCCCCAAGCACGATGGCATCACGCTGTTCCTGGTGCCGATGGACCACCCGGGCCTCACCGTGCACGCGATGTACACCATGGGTGGCGAGCGCACCAACGGCGTGTTCTTCGACGACGTCTACGTCCCCGACGAGTATCGCGTCGGCGAGCTGAACAAGGGCTTCCAGTACATCGCCGAGGCGCTCGACATCGAGCGCTTCACGCTGTTCACCTTCTCGCCGATCCGCGCGCGCATGGAATTGCTCGCCGACTACGTGAAGCACGCGACGCGTGACGGCAAGCCGTTGCGCGAGGATCCGGTGATCCGCCAGCGCATCGCGCAACTCGCCACCGAGTGCGAGGTCGGCCGCCTGCTGGGCGTGAAGTTCATCAGCGCCGCGATGCAGGGCGGCAAGACGCCGACCATCGAGGCCTCCTGCTACAAGCTCTACTCGACCGAGCTGTCGCTGCGCATCGCCAACGCCACCATGGACATCGTCGGCCCCGGAGCGCAGCTCGCGCTGGACACCGAGGACGCGCCGCTGCGCGGGCGTCCCGAGCGCTGCTACACCTACACGGTGATCGACACCATCGGCGGTGGCAGTTCCGAGGTGCAGAAGAACATCATCTCGCGCCGTCATCTCGGCCTGCCGAAGAACTTCTGAACAGGGAGTGCCGCGATGTCCTTCCTGCAGGGGTTCAAGGTGCTCGACCTGGCCAGCGTGGGCCCGGCGGCGCGCGCCTCGCGCATCCTCGCCGACTACGGCATGGAGGTCATCAAGGTCGCGCCGGTCTCGGGCAAGGGGCAGAAGCAGACCGAGCCCGTCTATCACGCCTACGGCGCGGGGCGCGGCACGCGCAGGATCCGGGTCGACCTGCAATCCGCCGCGGGCCGCGACACCGTCTACCGGCTCGCGCGCGCCAGCGACGTGCTCATAGAGAGCTTTCGTCCCGGCGTGGCGCAGCGCATCGGCGTCGGCTACGAACAGGTCCGGGAGCACAACCCGCGCATCGTCTACTGCTCGACCAGCGGCTACGGGCAGCAGGGTCCGTGCGCGCAATGGGCGGGTCACGACATCAACTATCTCGCTATGGGCGGCTTTCTGGCCTGCAGCGGCCGCGACGCGACGGGCCGTCCCGCGATCCCCGGCGCCACGGTGGCCGACAGCGCCGGCGGCGGCATGCACGCGGCGCTGGCGATCGTCGCGGCGCTGGTGAACAGGCTGCGCTGCGACGAGGGCAGCTACCTCGACGTCGCGATCACCGACGGCGTCCTCAACCTGATGTCGCTCTATGTCGACGAATACCTCGCGACCGGCGTCGAAACGGGACCGGGGAGCGCCCTGCTGACCGGGAAATATGCCTGTTACGGCGTCTACGCGACGCGCGACGGCGGCGCGCTGGCGGTGGGCGCGATCGAGACGCGCTTCTTCGCGAACCTGTGCCGCCTGCTCGGCGTGGAGGCGCTGGCCGCGGCGCAGTACGACGACGCACGGCAGGACGAACTGAAGGTCGCGTTGCGGGAGAAGTTCCTCGAGCGCGACCGCGACGCGTGGACGGCGCTGCTCGCCGGCGAGAACACCTGCGTCACCCCGGTGCTGGGAGTTGCCGAGATCGCCGCGAACGACCATTTCACGGCGCGCGGCAGTTTCGTCGAGGCGCGTCACCCGGTGCATGGCGCCTTCCGCCAGCTCGGACCGGTGCTGGCGGGCAACGCGCGCGAATGCCGGCCGCACCAGGTCGCGGCCGCGGGAACCACCGATACTGACGCCGTGCTGGGCGAGGCAGGCTTCGATGCGACGGAAATCGCGCGCCTGCGTCGTGACGGTGTCGTGGAATGAACACAACTGTGCCGGGCGGAGGCAGGGGAAATGGATGACCAGAGCGGCGGGATCCCGGCAGCGGTGCAGGCGCTGATCGGCGTGGCGCAGCACGCCGAGGAATCGAGCTTCCCGATCGAGATGGGCTATGTCTACAACACCTGTGCCGCGGTGCAGAACGGCAACCCGCTGTTCTGGGACGAGGCGGTCGCGCGCGAGATCACGCACGGCTGGATCGCGCCGCCGACGATGATGTCGGTGTGGTTCCGCCCGCACTACTGGGTGCCGGGGGCGACCGGCGAGAAGCTGGCACTGCAACTGCACTTCGACCTCAAGCGCCTGTTCGATCTGCCCGAGGCGATCATCGCCGGGAACGAGACGGTCTTCGGCGTGCCGGTGCGTCCCGGCGACCGGTTGCGCGCCCACCAGGTGCTGCGATCCGTCAGCGCGGTGAAGACCACCCGCGTGGGTGTGGGCCGGTTCTGGGTGATAGACCTCGAGTGCCACAACCAGCATGGCGAGTTCGTGGGCTGTGACACCTACGACTGCTTCGGCTACCGGAGGCCCGCAGCATGAGCATCGGCGAGGTCAGGATGCTGACGCTGGAGCAGGTCAGGGAGGGCGACGAGCTGCCGCCGCTGGCGCACCAGGTCACCGCGACCACGGTGGTCCTGGGCGCGCTCGCCAGCCGCGACTGGCGTCCGATGCACCACGACCGGGAATTCGCGATCAACAGGAACGGTGTCAGGGACATCTTCATCAACACGCCGAACAACGCCGCGTGGTTCGAGCGCTACGTCACCGACTGGACCGGCCCGAGGGGCCGGCTCGGGCGCATGAAGTTCCGCATGGGCGAGCCGGTTTTTCCCGGCGAAGAGATGATTCTCTCCGGGCGCGTGACGCGCGCCGCGGTGGACGACACGGGTTGCGGGTGGGTGGATCTCGACCTGGCGGTTTCCGTGTCGGGCAGCGTCAAGACCTCGTGCCGGGCGCGCGTAGCGATCCCGTGCCACGCGGACGACAATCCCTGGGAAAGGAAGACCGAGCGCTGGAAGCCCTGAGGGCATGCCGGCACCCGATGGTTGCACACGATTCAGCGAGGGGCGATAGCCATGGATTTGAACTTCACCGAAGAGCAGAAGATTCTCCGCGACATGGTGCGGAACCTCTGCGAGGAACACGCGAGCACGCGCATCGTGCGCGACATGGAGAACGATCCGCTCGGCGTTCCCCCCGGCCTGTGGGCGCAGATGAAGGACACCGGCCTGCTGGCGATGATGCTTCCCGAGGCCTACGGCGGTATCGGGCTCGACACGCTGGACCGCGCGGTCATCTACCAGGAGCTCGGCCGCGCGCTGGCTCCCGGTCCGCACTTCGTGAGCTCGGTCATGGGCGCGCTGGCGATCGAGAAGGGCGGCAGCAAGGCGCAGAAGGACGCGCTGCTGCCGGCGATCGGCCGGGGTGAGCTGATCGTCACGCCCGCCTGGCTCGAGCCCGACAACGGTTTCGGTCCGCAAGGCGTGCAGCTGCGCGCCGAGACGACCGCCGACGGCTACCGGCTCGACGGCGTGAAGCGGCACGTGTTCTACGCCAGGGCGGCGCAAAAGCTCATCGTGCTGGCGCGCACCGGCGAGGCGGCCGATGCGATCGACCTGTTGCTCGTGGACACGGATGCGCCGGGCGTCACGCTGGAGCAGCAGCTGTCGATGGCCTCGGATACCCAGTACAAGGTGCGCTTCGACGGGGTCGTGGTGCCCGCCGCGAACCGGCTCGGCGCGCCGCAGTCGGGCTGGGCGACGTGGGAG
>JAGPES010000060.1:0-8202 GCA_018057015.1 Pseudomonadales bacterium
TCGTGCGCGACTACGACCACGACTACTACGGGCTGGTGATCTACCTCGGCAAGAACGAGAGCCTGCCGTTGCGCCTCTACATGGATGCCGCTCAGCAGCGCCCGGGCCCGATCGATCCCTGATTGCCCGCCGTGGGTCCGAATTGATCCGGGCATGTGCCTGCCCGAAGGCACCCGTCAGCATGAATGCTGCTGTGGGTCCGAATTCATTCGGACATGTGCCTGCCCGAAGCCACGCCATCAGGCCACGACCTCCCGGCTCACGATGCGAAAGCCGAAGGCCGCCGGATCGCGGCCGTCCAGTATCGTGTCGCCGAACTCGGCGTAGGGGTACATCAGGTAGGGCAGCGGGGCGCGTGCTCGCGGCGAGAGCTCGAAATCGCGCGCGTGGTTGAACGCGACCCAGTTCATCTCCCAGTAGCCGAACAGGCGCTCGCGCAGCGCACGGATGCGCTCGTGCTCCAGCGGCAGCTTCTCCTCGAGCACGGCCTTGCGCACGTCGGCCGGATCCACCGGCACCCAGCCGTGGCTCGCGCTGAGGAATTCGGCGCGACAGTGCTGCGCCCCCGAGACGTCGCCCGCGGGCTTGCCGAGGCAATCGAATTGCGCCGAGGGTCCGACGCGCACGCCGTAGACCTCGCGCGCCGGGATGCCGGCGGCGCGCGCCAGGCCTACGAACAGCGAGTTGATGTCGGCGCACTTGCCTCCGAGGTTGCCGCTCTCCAGCATGAACCTGATGTCCCCCAATCCGCAGCCGCGCACCGTGGGCTCGCGGAACGTGTTGTCCACGATCCAGTCGTAGATCGCCCGCGCGCGCTCCTCGGGCGTTGCGGCGCTCGTTTCCTTCACGATGTGCGTCGCGGTCTCGGCCACGATGCCGTCGACCGGCATGTGGACGGTGGGCTGCAGGAAGCGTTCGGCCTCGGCGGTGTCGCGCGGCAAGGCCTGCCGCGCCATCGGGCGGTCGCGCGTCGCGAACGCGGCGCTCACGGTCAGCGGGCGCGGGCGGCGTGTGCCGTCCCACGCGGCGTGGAAGATGGGGGCGCCGTAGACCGGATCCCGGCGCAGCGCCGCACCCGGGGCGTCACCGCGCCACGAGATCTCGCGCACGCGCTGGTAGTCGCCGGCGTCCTGGGGCAGCGGCAGCCACAGCTGCCCCGGCCCTTTCAGCGCCGAGAGGTCGATTTCGTAGTCGAGCGCGTAGCTGCGCCAGCCCGCACCGGCGGTTCCGGCGAGCAGCCTGGCCGAGGCGAGACAGAGCGGGGCGAGGGCGGCGTGGGCGAGCAGGGTGCGGCGTTTCATGCGATCGATCCGGGGCATCACTTGCGGGCCGCCTACGTTACACCGCGCGACAGCAGCCGGCACCCGTCCATGTGGTGGCGAATTTCGCAGCCGTGGCGGTGAAAACGGCCGCGGCTGTGCCGGCGTGCCTCAGCCGCTGCCGAAGCCGGTCTGCGCGGTGCACTCCGCCGCGCTCACCGACACATCGGTCACCCGCGACCACTGCGGTCCCGCGCGCAGCTGCGTGACGAAGGCGTCCAGCGCCGCGGTCTCGCCGCAGGCCAGCACCTCGACGCGGCCGTCGGGCAGGTTAATGGCGTGGCCGCGTATGCCCAGTGCGAGCGCGGCGCGACGCGCGAAGGCGCGGTAGCCCACGCCCTGCACGCTGCCGCTGACCACAATGAGCCGGCACATGCTCAGTCCTTGCCGATGGCGGCCTCGAGGCTGGCGACCGTCTGCGGACCCAGCAGCACATCGCGCCGGGTTCCATCAGGGTCGATCACGAAAGTCGAGGGCAGCGCCTGCGGTCGCTCCAGGCCGAGCTCCCGGGCAGGATCGCGGTCGAGCAGCAGTTCGGGCGGGATGCCGAGCGTGCGGGCCTGCTGCTGCAGTGCGTCGCCGGTGACGCCGTCGAAATTCACCAGCACCACGCGCGCCGTGGCGGCGTGCTTGCCGGCGAAGGCGCCGAGCTCCGGTATCTCCTCCAGGCAGGGCTTGCACCACTCGGCCCAGTAGTTCACCAGCAGCCACCGGCCCGGCTGGCGCAGCGTATCGGCGCCAGCTGGCGGCTCCTCCTCGCGCGCGCAGCCGGCCAGCGTCAGTACCAGCACCAGCAGCGCGCCCCGGTGCGCATCAAACCTTCGAGTCATGGCCTTCGTCCTGCTCCGTCGTCGTGAATATGTCCGCGAGACTCGGTCCCAGCGCCTCGCGCATGCGCTGCTCGGCGCCGTCGATGGCGCCGAGCGCCGCCCGACACCACCCCGGCAGCTGTTCCATCTCCGCGCGCGTGGGCATCGCCGCGGGTGCGCCGGCCAGCCGGTACAGCGACCACAGCGAGACGCTGCCGGCGTCGATGCCGAGCATGTACTCGCCCTGCTGCGTCTCGCGCAGCAGTCGCGCGTCGATCAGCCGGTCGCGCAGACTCTGCCAGCGCATGGGCTCGGTGCTGTAGCGCCCGAACAGCCAGTCGCGCCCCGTGATCTCGCTCTCGCCGAGCGTGCTGCCGCCCTGGTGCAGGCGGTAGAGCCGCTCCAGCACGCCCAGCGCGACCAGCAGGTCGGGCAGCTGGGCGGCGCGGCGGCTGCGGTAGGTCGACAGGGCGTGGACGAACTCGGCCCCGGCAAGCAGGATCTGCCACGACACGTGTATCCACAGCAGGAACAGCGGCAGCGCGGCGAAGGTACCGTAGATCAGGGTGTAGTTGCCCTGGCCCACGATCCACCCGAACAGCCACTTGCCGGCCTCGAACACGAGCGCGGCGAGCGCCCCGCCGAGCGCGGCATGGCGCAGCGGCACGTGGCAGTTCGGCACCACGCGGTACATCAGCGTGAAGGTGGCGAAGGTGAACAGCTGCGGCAGCGCCTGCAGCGCCCAGGACTTCACGCGCAGGGTCTGCGGCGCGTCGCTGAAAATCGACAGCGAGAACAGGTAGGTGCTGACCAGCAGGCCGGCGCCGAGCAGCAGTGGCCCCAGGCTCAGCACGGCCCAGTAGATCAGGAAATTGGCCAGCCCGCGGCGGTGCTCGCGCACGTGCCAGATGCGATTGAACTGGGTCTCGATGGTCTTCAGCATCAGGTAGGCCGAGAGCACCAGGATCGCCGTGCCGGCGGCCGTGAGTCGCCGCGCCTGCTCGGCGAAGCCGCGCAGGTACTGCTGCACCTCGGCGCCGGTGGACGGCACGAAATGGCGGAACACGAAGTCCTGGATCTGCTCGTCCAGCGCCTCGAAGGCAGGCACCATCGAGAGGATCGCGTAGGAGACGGTGAGCATCGGCACCAGCGCGAACAGCGACACGAAGGTGAGCGCCGAGGCGCTCTGGCGCGTGCGGTCCTCCATCATGCGCGCGTAGAGGTGGCGCAGGAAGCTGCCGATGTCGGCCAGCATGGCGCGCAGGCCCGTGTCGGCATCGCCGCAGGGTGGCCGGGAATGTGCTGTCATGCGCCTGAGGTTATACTGCGCGGCCTCGAAGTGCCGCATTAGAACAGAAGCTCCCGGATACGTCATGACCGAAGTTCCCATCTGCCACAACCCCCGCCGCTCCGGGTCGCGCGCGGCGCCGGAGTTTCCGGCATGAGCGATCCCTGGGTGCTGGTGCTGTATTACAGCCGCCACGGCGCCACCGCGCGGCTCGCCGAGGCGGTGTGCGAGGGCGTCGATTCGGTGCGCGGCATCGGCGCGCGTCTGCGCACGGTGCCGGCGGTCTCCACCGTCTGCGAGGCGCTGGCCGCGGACGTGCCCGACAGCGGGCCGCTCTACTGCGAGGAGGAGGACCTGCGCGACTGCGCCGGCCTGGTGCTGGGCAGCCCGACGCGCTTCGGCAACATGGCCGCGCCGCTCAAGTACTTCATCGACGGCACCTCGAGCCTGTGGATGAGCGGGGCGCTGATCGACAAGCCCGCCGCGGCCTTCACCTCGACGGCGAGCCTGCACGGCGGCCAGGAGAGCACGCTGCTCAGCATGATGCTGCCGCTGCTGCATCACGGCATGGTGTTCTGCGGCCTGCCCTGGAGCGAGGCCGGGTTGATGCAGACCAGCGGCGGCGGCACCCCCTATGGCGCCTCGCATGTCGCCGGCGCGCAGGGCGAACGTGCGGTGGACGCCACCGAGCTCGCGCTGGCGCAGGCGCTGGGACGGCGCGTCGCGCGCCTGGCGCTGGCACTGCGCGCGGCGCGGGGGGCGCACTGATGGATGCCGTCCCCGCGCCCCGCACCGAGCTGATGCGCCGCGTCTCGCTTGCCTGCTACACCGTGCTCGTGGCGGCGCTGTCGCTGCAGATCTTTGGCATCGAGCGCCTGGAAGTCGCCACGCGAGGTTTCCTGTGGGTGATCTGGATCGGGCCGTTGCTGGTATTCCTGCCAGGGCTCGTGCGCGGCACCTGGAAGACCTACCTGTGGCTGTGTTTCATCCTGATGATCTATTTCATGGTCGTGGTCAGCAACCTGTTCGGGCCCAGGGCCGGTCCCGCCGACTGGCTGCAGCTCGCGCTGATCTGCGTGTTGTTCAACACCGCGATGTTCTACTCCCGCTGGCGGCAGCGGGAACTTGCCGGCCAGGGGGCCTGAGGGGAAATGCAAGCAATGGACGATAAGCGCAAGGGGCCGGTCAGCCGCCTGTTCGGGGCACTGTGGTCGTTCGTGGGCTGGTTGCGCGTCTCGCTCGCGAACCTGGTGTTCCTGCTGATGCTGCTGGTATTGCTGGCGGTACTGACCTCGGACGGGCTGCCCACGGTGCCCGAGGGCGGTGCGCTGGTGCTCGATCCCTCGGGGGCGGTGGTGGAGCAGCTGAGCTTCGTCGACCCGCTCGCGGAGCTGCTGAGCAGCGGTGACGACGGGCAGCGCGAGACGCTGCTCAAGGACATCGTGGACGCCGTGCGCCACGCGAAGGACGACAAGCGCATCGCGATGATCGTGCTCGCCACCGACGCAATGGAAGGCGCCGGCGTGACCAAGATCCGCGACATCGCGAAGGAACTGGAAGCCTTCCGCGCCACGGGGCGCAAGGTCGTCGCGGTGGGCGATGCGTTCAGCCAGGACCAGTACCTGCTGGCGGCGCAGGCCGACGAGATCTGGATGCACCCGATGGGCGCGGTCGAGCTCTCCGGCTACGCCTCCTACCGCAACTACTACGCCGGCACACTGGAAAAACTCAAGATCGACCTGCGTGTGTTCCGCTCCGGCACCTTCAAGTCCGCTTTCGAGTTCCTCGAGCGCAGCGACATGTCGGAAGCCGATCGCATGGCCACCGGCGACCTGCTGCGCGAGATCTGGAGCGCCTATACCGCGACGGTCACGGGGCGGCGCAATCTGCCGCCGGAGTCGGTGGACCACTACGCCAACACGCTCGACGCGATCTACGAGAAGCACGGCGGTGATGCCGGCGCGGCGGCGCTGGAACACGGCTTCGTCGACCAGCTCAAGAGCCGCGTCGAAATGGACCAGGCGCTGAAGGAGCTGGTCGGCGAGGACGACGAGGGCAACGTGAACGCGATGAACTTTCGCGACTACCTCGGCGCGGTGCGCCCGGCCTTCGCGCTCGGCGAGCCGGCAGACAAGCCTGCCGTGGGCGTGATCGTCGCCAGCGGCATGATCCTCGACGGCGAGCGACCCGCGGGCAACGCGGGCGGTGACACGCTGGCGCGCCTGATCCTGCAGGCGGCCGAGGACGAGGACGTCGCGGCGCTGGTGCTGCGCATCGACTCCCCGGGCGGCAGTGGCTTCGCCTCGGAGATCATCCGCGAGGCGCTGCTCGCGTTTCGCGACAGCGGCAAGCCGCTGGTGGCCTCGATGGGAAGCGTCGCCGCCTCGGGCGGCTACTGGATCGCCGCGCCGGCCGACGAGATCTGGGCCAGCCCGACCACGATAACCGGTTCGATCGGGGTGCTGAGCGCCTTCCCGAGCTTTTCGCGCGGGCTCGCCGAGCTCGGCGTGGGTAACGACGGCGTGGCCACCACCAGGACCGCCGGCGGGCTGGACCCGACGCGCCCGCTGTCGCCGGCGATGACGAAGGTGCTGGAGCTGGCCAACCACGACGCCTACCGGCGTTTCATCGGCGTGGTGGCCGAGGGCCGCAACATGGCGCCGGAGCGCGTCGCCGAGGTAGCCGAGGGGCGCGCGTGGAGCGGCGCGCAGGCGGCGCAGAACGGGCTCGTGGATCATCTGGGTGACCTCGACGGCGCGATCGCGGCCGCCGCGCGCCTGGCGACCCTCGAGGACTACCGCACGCAGTGGATCGAGGAGCCGCGCTCCTGGGCCGGCGCGCTGCTCGAGCGCCTGTCGCTGTCGCCGCAGTCGCTGGCCGCGACGCTGCTGGCGCGCGAACTCGGTATCGACGTCGCGGCGCAACCGCTCGCGCCGCTGCTCGAGGGCTGGCGCGACCCGCGCGCGCAGTACGCGATCTGCACGGTGTGCGTGGTGTACTGATCCTGGTGCTCGCGCTGGCGCTGCCTGCCGGCTGCGCCAGCGTCTCCTACCTCGGCCAGGCCGCGTGGGGCCAGGCGCGCGTGCTGGCGGCGCGCCGGCCGCTGGAATGCGTGATTGCCGATCCGCGCACGCAGCCCGAGTTGCGCACACAGCTGGAACTGGTGCGCGATCTGCGCGCCTTCGCCGTCAGTGATCTCGCCATGCACGACGCCTCGGGATTCGAGGACTACGCCGCGCTCGGGCGCGACTTCGCGGTGTGGAACGTGGTGGCCACCCCCGAGTTCTCGCTGCGTCCGCTCGGCTGGTGCTATCCCGTCGCGGGCTGCGTGAGCTATCGCGGCTACTTCGGCCGCGTCGCCGCCGAGCGGCAGGCAGCTTCTCTCGCGCGGCAGGGCCTGGAAACCCACGTCTACGGCGTGGCGGCCTATTCCACGCTGGGCTGGTTCGACGACCCCGTGCTCGACACATGGGTGCGCCGGCGCGAGGGCGCGCTGGCCGCGCTCGTCTTCCACGAGCTCGCGCACCAGCTCGTCTACGCCCCCGACGACACGGCCTTCTCCGAGAGCTTCGCGCGCGTGGTGGAGCGCGAAGGCGTGCGGCGCTGGTTCGCGCGCAGCGGGCGCGACGCGGAGATGGACGCCTGGCTGCGCGAACAGTCGGTCACCGCGCAATTCAACGCGCTGCTCGCGGGTGCGCGCACGCGGCTGGAGGCGCTCTACGTGCAGCCGCTCGCGGCACCGGAGATGCGCACGCGCAAGACGGAAGTGTTTGCCGGCCTGCGCGCCGACTACGAGGACCTGAGCCGCACCTGGCCCGAGGGCATGCGCTTCGACGCGTGGATGCGTGGGCCGCTGAACAACGCGCGCCTGGCGAGCGTCGCCAGCTACGAGCGCTGGGCGCCGGCGCTGACGCAGCTGCTGGCGGAGCAGGGCGGCGAACTCCCGGCTTTCTACGCCGCGGCGCGCGCGCTGGCCGCGCTCGCGCCGGCGGCGCGGGAGGCGCGATTGCTGGCGCTGGAGCGCGCCGCTAACATGGCGCCGTCGTCCGCGCCGGGCGGCGCCGAGCAGGAGACTTCCGGATGATCCGCGGCCGCATCGCGAGCTTTGGCTACGCCTTCGAGGGGCTGGCCGTGATGATCCGCACCCAGCCGAACGCGTGGATCCACAGCGTGGCCGCCTTCGCCGTCGTGGCGGCCGGTGTCTGGCTCGGGCTGGAGGCGCGCGACTGGGTGCTGCTGGTGTTCGCGATTGCGCTGGTGTGGGTCACGGAGGCGCTGAACACGGCGATCGAGTTCCTCGCCGACGCGGCCGTGCCCGATCCGCACTCGCTGATCAAGCACGCCAAGGACGTGGCGGCCGGCGCGGTGCTGCTGGCATCGGTCGCCGCCACCGTGATCGGCGCGCTGGTGTTCCTGCCCCGCATTGCCTGAATCGACCGCTCTCGATGTGGGTCGGCATGAATGCCGACGGGTGCCATGTGGGTCGGCATTCATGCCGACTTGTGCCGGCCCGAAGGCTGTCGTCGCCATGAATGGCGACCCACAGGTGCTCTCGATGTGGGTCGGCATTCATGCCGACTTGTGCCGGCCCGAAGGCTGTCGTCGCCATGAATGGCGACCCACAGGTGCTCTCGATGTGGGTCGGCATTCATGCCGACTTTGTGCCGGCCCGAAGGCTGTCGTCGCCATGAATGGCGACCCACAGGTGCTCTCGATGTGGGTCGGCATTCATGCCGACTTGTGCCGGCCCGAAGGCTGTCGTCGCCATGAATGGCGACCCACAGGT
>JAGPES010000060.1:8302-12178 GCA_018057015.1 Pseudomonadales bacterium
GCATTTCCGATTGCTGCCGTCGCCATGAATGGCGACCCACAGGTGCATTTCCGATTGCTGTCGTCGCCATGAATGGCGACCCACAGGTGCTCTCGATGTGGGTCGGCATTGATGCCGACTTGTGCCGGTCCGAAAGCTGCCGTCGCCATGAATGGCGACCCACAGGGGTGCTCAGATCGTGATCACGGTGCGGATGCCGCGCCCGGCCTTCATGTCCGCGAAGCCCTCGTTGACCTCGGCGAGGGGCCGGCGCGCGGTGATCAGCCCCTCGAGGTCGAGCTGTCCCGCGCGCCACAGCGCGATCATGCGCGGGATCTCGCGCAGCGAGTTGCAGCTGCCGAGCAGGCAGCCGCAGAGCGTCTTCCCGGTCGCTGCGAACACGACGACGTTCTCGATCGTGACCTTGTCCTCGAACGGCGGCGCGCCGACGCACACCGTGGTGCCGCCCGAGCGCGTCAGCGCCAGGCTGCTCTCGATCAGTTTCGCGATGCCGGCGGTCTCGAAGGCGTAGTCGACGCCGATATTGCCGGTCAGGCGCATGATCTCGGCGCCGAGGTTCGCGGTCGCGGGGTCGAAGGCGTGCGTCGCGCCCATCGCCAGCGCGGCCTCGCGCCGCGAGGCGACCGGATCCACCGCGACGACGAGCGCGGCACCGGCGATGCGCGCGCCCTGCACGGTGGCGAGCCCGACGCCGCCGAGTCCCTGGATCAGCACCGTCGCGCCGGCTTCGACCTGCGCGGTGTTCAGCACCGCGCCCACGCCGGTCTGCACCGCGCAGCCGATCACGCAGGCGACCTCGAGCGGCACGTCGGCATCGACCTTGATCGCGCCGCTGGCCGGCGTGATCACGTATTCCGCCAGCGCGCCGAGGCCGACACCGCGCAGCACCGTCTGGCCGCCGCGCGAGAGACCGGTGTTGCCGTCGGGCAGCGCCATCGTGGCCAGCCCGATGCCGTTCACGCACAGGCTGTGCTGCCCGCGCTGGCAGAAATAGCAGTTGCCGCAGGGCGGCAGCGGCGTGAGTATCACCGGGTCGCCGGGCGCGAGGTGGGTGACGCCGGGACCCACCGACTCGACCACGCCGGAGGCCTCGTGGCCCACGATCACCGGGCCCATGAAGGGGAAGACGCCCGAGACCACGCTGAGGTCGGAGTGGCACAGGCCGCAGTAGTGCACGCGCACGCGCACCTCGCCGGCGCGCGGCGCCATGATCTCGACGTCGTCACGGATCACCAGCGGCTGGCCCGCGGTTTCGAGTATGGCTGCGCGCATCGGGCAATTCTCCGGGAGTGGTTTCGCGTGCGCAGCCTAGCCAGCCCGTGCCGCGAGGGTCAAGGCGCCGTGCCCCGGCGCGGGCGCGCTGGCCATTACCATCCGGCAATGCGCCGCGGTGCCTGCCGGTTGATCTGGATCAAGCGCCTGTCCTGCGCGGCGCCGGCGCGTTTTGACACTGCCCCGCGCCGGCGCATAGAGTCGTGGCACGAATCCGGCGAAGGGCGCGAACGCAGATCCGCATGACTGTTCTCACGGCCGTGCTTGCCCTCGGTGCCCTGACGCTCGCGCTGGCCTTCGCGCTGAGCACGGCCAGCCGCCGCCTGCGCGTGATCGAGGATCCGCGCATCGATGTCGTCGACGCCATGCTGCCGCGGGCGAACTGCGGTGCCTGCGGCCATCCGGGCTGTCGCGCGTTCGCCGAGGCCGTGGTCGCCGGTGCGGCGGTGCCGGCGAAGTGCAGCGTCAGCAGCGAGGCGCAGCGCCAGCGCATAGCCGACTACCTGGGTGTCGCCGCGGGGAGCGCCGAGCGCCGTGTCGCGCGGCTGGCCTGCGCCGGCGGCGCGAACGTGGCGCGCCAGCGCGCGCATTACCGCGGGCCGTCGGGCTGTCGCGCGGCACAGGCGGTCGGTGGCGGCGCAAAGGGCTGTCTCTGGGGCTGCCTCGGGTTCGGCGACTGCGAGCGCAGCTGCAATTTCAACGCGATACGGATGGACGAGTCCGGCCTGCCGCGGGTGGACGAGGCCGCCTGCACGGCGTGCGGGGATTGCGTCAGGGTCTGCCCGCGCGACCTGTTCTCGCTGCAGGCGGTCGGGAACAGGCTGTGGGTGGCGTGCCGCAACCTCGAGCACGGCGACACGGTGCTCGCGCAGTGCGAGGTCGGGTGCACGGCGTGCGGGCGATGCGCCGCCGATGCGCCGGACGGCCTGGTGATCATGAACGGTAACCTGCCGGTGGTAGATTACGCCCGCCCGCAGCTGCGCACGCCCATCGAGCGCTGCCCCACCGGCGCGATCGTCTGGATCGATCCCGGGCGCGGCGCGGTCCGCGGCGCGGCGAGCCCGCCGGTGCTGCGCCGCTCGCGCCTGCCCGACGGCGCGAGTTGACTGGCGACGGCGGCCCCCTTGTCCGGACACGGAGACGAAATGAACAGCAAGAACGGCACTCACAGGTTTCCCGGCACGCCGGCCGCGCTGGACGGCAACAGCGCCGTGATCCACTGCGAGCGCGAGGCCAGCGACGCCGCCGGCGCCTACCCGATCACGCCGTCGACGCAGATGGGCGAGTTGTGGGCCGAGGCGGCCGCGCGGGGTCATGTCAACATATCGGGCCGCCCGCTGATCTTCATCGAGCCCGAGGGCGAGCACGCGGCCGCCGCGGTGACCGCCGGCCTCGCGATGACGGGGCTGCGCTCGGCCAATTTCTCCTCCGGCCAGGGCATCGCGTACATGCACGAGTCGCTGTACGCGGCGGTCGGCAAGCGACTCACCTACGTGCTGAACGTGGGCGCGCGGGCGATGACCAAGGCCTCGCTGAACGTGCACGCCGGGCACGACGACTATCACTGCGTCGACGACACCGGCTTCTTCCAGCTGTTCGCCGCCAACGCGCAACAGGCCGCGGACCTCAACCTCGTCGCGCACCGGATCGCGGAACTGGCGCTCACGCCCGGCATCGTGGCCCAGGACGGCTTCCTGACCACGCACCTGATCGAATCGCTGCGCCTGCCCGAGCGCGAACTGGTCGCCGAGTATCTCGGTCGCCCGGAGGACATTATCGAATCCCCCACGCCCGCGCAGCGCCTGATCTTCGGCGAGCGCCGCCGGCGCATCCCGGAGCTCTGGGACGTCGACAACGCGCTGATGGCCGGCATCGTGCAGAACCAGGACGCCTACATGCAGAGCGTCGCGGCGCAGCGCCCGTTCTTCTTCGATCACATCGACGAACTCGCGGCGCGTGCCTTTGCCGAGTTCGCGGAGCTGACCGGGCGCAGCTACCAGGCGGTGATGCCTTACCGCTGCGATGACGCCGAGTACCTGCTGGTCTGCCAGGGCAGCGCCGTGCCCAGCGCCGAGGCCGTTGCCGATTACCTGCGCGAGACCCGCAAGATCAGGGTCGGCGTGGTGAACATGTTGATGTTCCGGCCCTTCCCGGCGCGCCTGGTCGCGCGCCTGCTCAAGGGGCGGCGCGGCGTCGCCGTGCTCGAGCGCACCGACCAGCCGCTGGCGGCGGACCTGCCGCTGATGCGCGAGATCCGCGCCACGCTGGGCAAGTGCCTCGAGAACCGCAAGCAGCCGCGCGACCCGCCGTGGCCCGCGCTCGAGACCTACCGCGATCTGGACGAGCTGCCGCCGCTGTACTCCGGCGCCTTCGGGCTGGGCAGCCGCGACCTGCAGCCCGAGGGACTGATCGGCGCGATCGAGAACATGCTGCCCGGCGCCGCGCAGCGCCGGCAGTACTACCTGTCGATCGACTTCCTGCACGCCGAGGCGCGCACGCCGAAACAGGCGCTGCAGCAGGAATCGATCGCCGCCGCCTACCCGCAGGTCCGCCACCTCGCGCTGCGCGGCAGCGAGAACCCCAACCTGATGCCCAGGGGCAGCA
>JAGPES010000061.1 GCA_018057015.1 Pseudomonadales bacterium
GAGCATCGCCAGCAGTCCGAGCGCAAGAATTACCTCGATGCGCAGAACGCAGACCTGGTCGAGGCGCTGGAAACGCTGGAGAACGCGATCCGCAAGATCGACCGCGAGACGCGCACGCGCTTCAAGGACACCTTCGACAGGGTCAACAGCGGCCTGCAGGAATTGTTCCCGCGGGTCTTCGGCGGCGGGCACGCCTACCTCGAGCTCACCGGCGAGGACCTGCTGGACACCGGGGTCGCGATCATGGCGCGTCCCCCGGGCAAGCGCAATGCGACCATCCACCTGCTCTCGGGCGGAGAGAAGGCACTCACGGCGATCTCGCTGGTGTTCTCGATCTTCCGCCTGAACCCCTCGCCGTTCTGCATGCTCGACGAGGTCGATGCCCCGCTCGACGACGCGAACGTCGGCCGTTTCGCGCGGCTGGTGAAGGAGATGTCCGAGACGGTTCAGTTCATCGTGATCACGCACAACAAGATCACGATGGAAATGACCCATCACCTGATGGGCGTCACGATGCAGGAGCCGGGCGTGTCGCGACTGGTCAGCGTGGATGTCGAAGAGGCCGTGGCGCTGGCGCACACGGCCTGAAGCGCGCGTCGCCGGCGCGATGTTCTATAGTGACGTTTGGTTATAGAATGCCGCGGCAGCGCGGGAACGGACAGGCCACACCACCGGGTTCACAGGATCTGCTAGCGGCATGGAGTTGAGTGTACAGGACTGGTTGATCGTCATTGGAGCGCTACTCATCGTGGGCGTGCTGCTCGATGCGTTCAGGCGCTATCGCAATGAAAGCCGCAACCCGATCCGCATGGGCCGCAAGCCCGGTTTCTGGAAGCTGGGCGACGGTTTCCGCGACGACGCCGAACCCCCGACACTGCCGAATGCCGAGTTGCCGGGCGGCGGCGCGCGCGTGCGCGACCGCGGTGGCAACGGCCACGACGGCCGCGACATCGACGATTTCGAGATACCGGTGCCGGTGCCGACGCCGGCGCCGCGGCTCGCGCCACGCGTGGAGCCCGTGATCCGGCCCGACGCCACGATCGAGCATGTTCCCGCTCCCGCTCCCGCTCCCGCTCCCGCTCGTGCGGCTGCGCACCCGCGCCCGGCCCCGCCGCCGGAGCAGCCGTCGCTGCCGGGCACCGAACCGATCGCGGCACCCGTGCGCGAGAAGCGCGAGAAGCGCGGGAAGAGGGCGGCAGCCGAGCCGCAGGAGACGGACACCGAGGTCGTGGTGATCCACGTGCTGGCGCGCCAGCCCGGGGGATTCCCCGGCGACGCGCTGCTCAAGATCTTCCAGGCCTGCGACGTTCGCCACGGCGAGATGGAAATCTTCCACCGCCACGAACAGGAGAAGGGCCAGGGGCCGTTGCAGTTCAGCGTGGCCAACGTCACGCGCCCGGGTACCTTCGACATCGGAACCATGGACCAGCTGCACCTGCCCGGACTCAGTTTCTTCCTGCGCCTGCCGGGACCGTCGCGTCCGCTCGAGGCCTTCGACTGCATGCTCGAGACCGCGCGCGTGGTGGTGCGCAACCTCGACGGCGAGCTGCAGGACGAGAGCCACAGCGTGTTCACCACGCAGACCGCCGAGCATTGCCGCCAGCGCATCCGCGAGTTCGTGCATCGCAACTCGCGCGCGCGGCGCTAGCCGTGCGCCGCCCGTCGCGGGCGTCGCTGCCGCGGAGCCGCCGCGGTGCGCCCTAGCCCGGATGCCGTCGCCGAGATCGAGCGGCTGCGCGACGAGATCCGCGACCACAACCGCCGCTACTACGTCCTCGACGACCCGCTGATCCCGGACAGCGAGTACGACCGCCTGCTGCGCCGGCTGCAGGAACTCGAGGCGGCCCATCCCGAGCTGGTCAGCGCCGATTCCCCGACGCAGCGCGTGGGTGCCGAACCGCTGGCCGCCTTTGCCGCGGTGCGCCACGAGATCCCGATGCTGTCGCTGGACAATGTCTTCAGCGCGGAGGAGCTGCATGCCTTCGATCGCCGGGTGCGCGAGCGCCTCGGCGACGAGGGCAGCGTGGACTACTGCTGCGAGCCCAAGCTCGACGGCGTGGCCGTGAGCATGCTCTACGAGCAGGGCGTGCTGGTGCGCGCGGCGACGCGTGGCGACGGCACCACGGGCGAGGACATCACGGCGAACGTGCGCACCATCGCCTCGGTGCCGCTGCGCCTGCCGGTGGCGCGGCCGCCCCCGCGGCTCGAGGTGCGCGGCGAGGTGTACATGCCCCGCAAGGGCTTCGAGGCAATGAACCGGCGCGCCGGCGAGCGTGGCGACAAGGCCTTCGTGAACCCGCGCAACGCCGCCGCCGGCAGCCTGCGGCAGCTCGATCCGCGCGTCACCGCGCAGCGTCCGCTGGAGTTCTGCGCCTACGGGCTGGGCGTGCTGGCCGGGGCCGAGGCCCCGGCCACGCAGTCGGGGACGATGGCGTGGCTGCGCGAGCTCGGCATCTGCACCAGTCCCGAGCTGCGAGTCGCACGCGGTGTCGAGGAGTGCCTGGAATATTACGCGCGGCTGCAGGAGCGGCGCGCCGCGCTGCGCTACGACATCGACGGCATCGTGTTCAAGGTCGACAGCGTGGCGCTGCAGCAGCGGCTCGGCTTCGTCTCGCGCGCGCCGCGCTGGGCAGTCGCGCACAAGTTCCCGGCGCAGGAGGAAATGACCACTTTGCTCGACGTCGAGTTCCAGGTGGGACGCACCGGGGCGATCACCCCGGTGGCGCGGCTGGCGCCGGTGTTCGTCGGCGGGGTCACGGTCAGCAACGCCACGCTGCACAACATGGACGAGGTGCGGCGCCTCGGTGTGATGCTCGGCGACACCGTGATCGTGCGCCGCGCCGGCGACGTGATTCCGCAGGTGGTGCGCGTGGTGGAGGACCGGCGTCCGCCGGATGCGCGCGCGATCGCGCTGCCCGCGCGCTGCCCGGTGTGCGGCTCGCCGGTCGAGCAGGGCGAGGGCGAGGCGGTGGCGCGCTGCTCCGGGGGCCTGGTGTGCGCCGCCCAGCAGAAGGAGACGATCCGCCACTTCGCCTCGCGTCGCGCGCTCGACATCGAGGGGCTGGGGGAGAAACTGATCGAACAGCTGGTCGACCAGGGCCTGGTGCGCAATGTCGCGGACATCTACGCGCTCGACGAAGCGACACTGGCGCGGCTGGAGCGCATGGGCGAAAAGTCGGCGCGCAACCTCCTCGGCGCGATCGCGCGCAGCCGGAGCACGACTTTCGAGCGATTTCTCTACGCGCTCGGCATGCGCGAGGTCGGCGAGGCCACGGCGCTCGCGCTGGCGCGGCACTTCGGCACGCTGGAGGCGCTGGAGGCGGCCGACGTCGAAGCGCTGCAGCAGGTTCCGGACGTGGGGCCGGTGGTGGCGGGACACGTGGTCGCGTTCCTGGCGGTGCCGCAGAACCGCGCCCTGATCGGGCGACTGCGGCAGGCTGGCATCGTGTGGCCTGCGGTGGAGAAACCCGCGGCCTCGGCGCCGCTGGCAGGCAAGACGGTGGTGCTGACCGGGGCGCTGGAGACGATGACGCGCGAAGAGGCCGGCGAACGTCTCGCGCGTCTCGGCGCCAGGGTGGCCGGCAGCGTCAGCGCGCGCACCCACATCGTGGTCGCCGGTCCCGGGGCGGGCACCAAGCTGGCACGGGCCGGAGCGCTGGGAATCGAGATCTGGGACGAGGCGCAACTGCTCGATTTCCTGCGCCGCAACGGCGCCGGTTGAACCGCCGGCGATTGCGTCAAATTCACGCATTCTTTAGTCCAAACGGGGGACGTCGCGGTATCGTCGTTGGTTTACGATGCCCGGCTAGTTGCGTTGCGCCGGTGAAGCGTGCCGGTGCCTGCTGATGGCCACAACAATCACGGTGAAAAGACCTTGAAACCCACCGACATCAACGATCCCGAGTACTTCCACAAGGTTGTCGACTGCCAGTACGCGTGCCCGGCGCACACGCCCGTTCCCGAGTACATCCGGCTGATCGCCGCGGAGCGCTACACCGACGCGTACATGGTCAACTGGGAGTCGAACGTGTTCCCCGGCATCCTCGGGCGTACCTGCGACCGTCCCTGCGAACCGGCCTGCCGGCGCGGGCGCGTCGAGAAGGAACCGGTGGCGATCTGCCGCCTCAAGCGCGTCGCTGCCGACAACAAGGGCTCGCTGGCGGGGCGCATGCCGAAAGTGCCGCGGCGCCACAACGGCAAGCGCATCGCGCTGATCGGCGCCGGGCCGGCATCGCTCACCGTGGCGCGCGACCTCGCGCCGCTCGGTTACGAGATCGACCTCTACGACGACCAGGGCAAGGGCGGCGGCATGATGCGCAGCCAGATCCCCGTGTTCCGCCTGCCGCCGTCGGTACTCGACGAGGAAGTGGGCTACATTCTCGATCTCGGCCTGAAGCAGCACTTCAACACGAAGGTCGACAGCCTGAAGTCCGTGCTCGCGAAGGAGTACGACGCGGTATTCGTGGGCACCGGCGCGCCGCGCGGCAGCGACCTCGACCTGCCGGGTCGCAACGAAGCGGCGGCGAACATCTTCGTCGGAATCGACTGGCTCTCCAGCGTGTCGTTCGAGCACATCGACAGGATCGGCAAGCGAGTGCTCGTGCTCGGTGGCGGCAACACCGCCATGGACTGCTGCCGTACCGCGCGCCGTCTCGGCGGCGAGGACGTGAAGGTCGTCGTGCGCTCGGAGTTCGACAAGATGAAGGCGTCGCCGTGGGAGAAGGAAGACGCGATGGCCGAGGACATCCCGATCTTCAACAACCACGTGCCGCGCGAATTCGTGCACCGGGACGGCCGCCTCGTCGGCATGAGCTTCGACAAGGTCGACGTGGTGTACGACGACAAGGGACGGCGCAACCTGGTGCCTACCGGCGAGGAGCCGGTGTTCTTCGAGGCCGACGACGTGCTGATCGCGATCGGCCAGGACAACGCCTTTCCGTGGATCGAGCGCGACATCGGCATCGAGTTCGGCAAGTGGGACATGCCGGTGGTGGACGCCGAGTCGTTCCAGTCGACGCTGCCGAAGGTCTTCTTCGGCGGTGACGCGGCCTTCGGGCCGAAGAACATCATCACGGCGGTCGCCCACGGCCACCAGGCGGCGATCTCGATCGACCTGTTCCTGCGCGGCGAGGACGTGCGCAAGCGTCCCGCGCCCGGTGTGACGCTCGTCAGCCAGAAGATGGGCGTGCACGAGTGGAGCTACGACAACGCGATCGCCGACGACCTGCGCTACAAGGTGCCGCACGTCGCGAAGGAGATCGCGCTGAAGGACCGCAAGGTCGAGGTCGAGCTCGGTTTCGACGCGCGCACGGGCCTCGCCGAGGCCCAGCGTTGCCTCAACTGCGACGTGCAGACGGTGTTCGCCACGGCCAAGTGCATCGAGTGCGACGCCTGCGTCGACATCTGCCCGGTCGATTGCATCAACTTCCTCGTCAACGACGAGGAGCCCGCGTTGCGCCACAAGCTGCGCGCCGCGGCTGGCAACCTGGGGCAGGATCTCTACGTTTCGAGCGCGCTGGCCCAGACGCAACGCGTCATGGTCAAGGACGAGAACGTGTGCCTGCACTGCGGACTGTGTGCCGAACGCTGCCCGACCGGCGCGTGGGACATGCAGAAGTTTCTCTACAATGTCACGAAGGCTGGACAGGCATGCACGCCAAACAAGCGGTAAACGATTTTGTCGTAAAGTTCGCCAACGTCAACGGCACCGGCTCCGCCTCCGCGAACCACATGTTCGCGAAGGCGATTTTCCGCATGGGGATCCCGGTCAGCCCGCGCAACATCTTCCCCTCGAACATCCAGGGCATGCCGACCTGGTACGAGGTCCGCGTCAGCAGCAAGGGCTATCTCGGCCGTCGTGGCGGGGTCGACCTGATGCTGTGCGTGAACCCGCAGAGCATGGAGCGCGACGTCAGGGAAGTGGAGCCGGGCGGCTACTTCGTCTACGACTCGACGAAGCCCTTGGACATCCGTCTCGTGCGTGACGACATCCACTACGTGGGCATCCCGATCACGGACATGTGCCTGCGCGAGTACTCCGATGCGCGCCAGCGCCTGCTGTTCAAGAACGTGATCTATGTCGGCGCGCTCGCCGCACTGCTCGACATCGACTTCTCCGTGCTCAAGGACCTGATCGCCGACCAGTTCAAGGGCAAGGAAAAGCTGATCGCGCAGAACGTGCACGCCCTCGAGCTGGGGCACCAGTACGCGGTGCGCAACTTCGACTGCCCCATCGGCCTGCGGCTGGAGCGCGGCGGCAACATCGCCAGGCACATCCTCGAGACCGACCACATCCTGATGGACGGCAACACCGCCGCAGCGCTGGGCGCGGTGTACGGCGGCGCCACCGTCGCGGCCTGGTACCCGATCACGCCGTCCACCTCGGTGGTCGACGGCTTCGACAAGTACTGCCGGCGCCTGCGCATCGACGCGGGAACGGGCAAGAAGAACTACGCCATCGTGCAGGCCGAGGACGAGTTGTCGGCAATCGGCATGGTGATCGGCGCGGCGTGGAACGGTGCGCGCTCCTTCACCGCCACCAGCGGCCCCGGCCTGTCGCTGATGAGCGAGTTCCTGGGCCTGGCGTATTTCGCCGAGATCCCGGCGGTGCTGATCGACGTGCAGCGAGCGGGTCCCTCGACCGGCATGCCCACGCGCACGCAGCAGTCGGACGTACTCGCCGCGGCCTATGCCTCGCACGGCGACACCAAGCACGTGCTGCTGTTCCCCGCGACGCCCGCCGAGTGCTTCAGCCTGACCGTGAAGGCCTTCGATCTCGCCGATCGCCTGCAGACTCCGGTGATCATGCTGACCGATCTCGATCTCGGCATGAACGACTGGATGTCGCCACCGCTGGTGTTCGACGACGAGCACACCTTCGATCGCGGCAAGGTGCTCGACGGCGAGGCGCTGGAGAACCTGAAGGAGCGCTTCGGGCGCTACCTCGACGTCGACGGAGACGGTATCCCGTACCGCACCTACCCGGGGGCGCATCCGAAGAAGGGTGCCTACACGATACGCGGCACCTCGCGCGACGAGTACGCCGTCTACACCGAGGAAGGCGCGGCCTACGTGCGCAACATGGATCGCCTGCTCAGGAAGTTCGAGACCGCGAAGCAGTACGTCCCGGAGCCGAAGATCAAGCCTGCCGCCAGGGCGACGCCCTACGGCGCGCTGTTCTTCGGCACCACCGCCTCGCCGGCCTACGAGGCCGTGGAGATGCTGGCCGAGGAGGGCATCGCGATCGACACGCTGCGCCTGCGCGCGTTCCCGTTCTCGGACGCGGTGCAGGAATTCATCGCGGGCCACGAAACCGTGTTCGTGATCGAGCAGAACCGCGACGGGCAGATGCGCCGCCTGCTGATCAACGAGATCGACGTACCCGCCAACGAGAAGCTGGTGCCGGTGCTGAACTACGACGGGCTGCCGATCACCGCGCGCCAGATCGCTGGCGTCATCCGCGGCACGCTCGGCGGGAGCGACAACGTGACCCCGATCACCAGCAAGCGTGAGCGTTCGAGGAAAAAGTCATGACCTACCAGAGACCGTCTTTCCGCCATCCCGAAGCGCCCGTCAACGAGCTCGGTTACACGCGTCGCGACTACGAGGGTTCGATCTCCACGCTGTGCGCGGGCTGCGGCCACGATTCGATCAGCGCCGCGATCATCGAGGCGGCGTTCACGCTGCCGATCGAGCCGCATCGCATCGCGAAGATGTCCGGCATCGGCTGCTCCTCGAAGACGCCGGCATACTTCCTCGGCAGCTCGCACGGCTTCAACTCGGTGCACGGGCGCATGCCCTCGGTGACCACCGGCGCCAACCTCGCCAACCGCGAGCTGGTCTACATCGGCGTGTCCGGCGACGGCGACACCGCCTCGATCGGCATGGGGCAGTTCGCCCACGTGGTGCGCCGCAACCTGAACATGACCTACATCGTCGAGAACAACGGCTGCTACGGCCTCACTAAGGGCCAGGACTCCGCCACCGCGGATGTCGGTTCGAAGAGCAAGAAGGGCAGCGCGAATCCCTACGAGCCCATCGACCTGGTGAGCGTGGCGATCCAGCTCGGGGCGACGTTCGTCGCGCGCAGCTTCTCCGGCGACCGCCAGCAGCTGGTGCCGCTGATCAAGGCGGCGCTCAGCCACAAGGGCTTCGCGTTTCTCGACGTGGTCTCGCCCTGCGTGACCTTCAACAACCACGAAGGCTCGACCAAGAGCTACGCCTTCACGCGCGAGCACATCGATCCCACCCCGATCGATTTCGTGCCGATGCGCGACGAGATCCGCACCAGCTACGCCGCGGGTACGACGCAGGACGTGTGCCTGCACGACGGCTCGGTGATCCGCCTGCACAAGCAGAGCGACGAGTACGACATCGAGGACCCGCAGTCGGCGCTGCAGGCGATCGCGCAGCACCAGAAGTCGGGGCGCGTGCTCACCGGTCTGCTCTACATGGATCGCGATGCCCAGGAACTGCACGAGATCCTCGAGACCACGCGCCGTCCGCTGAACACGCTGACGGAAAAGGAACTCTGCCCCGGCACCAAGGTGCTCGACAGCATCAACGCCGGATTGCGCTGAACCCCCGATGTGGGTCGGCATGCCGTGTGGGTCGGCATGCCGTGTGGGTCGGCATTCATGCCGACTGCGGCCTTTCCGGGCTCTGTTGCAACCATCGAGGCTGCCGTCGCCATGAATGGCGACCCACAGGTGCCTTTCCAAGCTCTGTTGTAACCATCAAGGCTGCCGTCGCCATGAATGGCGACCCACAGGTGGCATTCCCGCTGCGGTCGCCATGAATGGCGACCGGCAAGCCTACGGCTGGAGCCAGGGCTTCAGCGCCAGGTCCAGCCCTTCGTTGATGAAGCTCTCGTTGTCCAGCACCGTCTTCTCGCGCGTCCAGCGCGGCGTGGAGGGCTTCAGGTTGAGGTATTCCGTCACCTCGATGCCCCCGGCGCCGTTGTAGAGGCGCTGCAGTTTGAGATCGAACACGTTCACGTACAGGCCGACGGCGTCCACGCCCTGCACCCAGTCGAAGTCCGCCGACACACCGTCGCCGCCACGGCTCGAGGGGCGGCGAGTGACGCCGAGAAAGTGCGCCTGGTGGTTGCCGCTCGGGGAGAAGTAGACCTGCAACTCCTCGAGGTTGGTGAACACGATGGCCTGCACCCGGCCCTCGGCCGCCAGCGCCTTCACGGTCTCGCCGAGCACGTACTGGAACACGGTGTCGTTCAGCTTGCCCGTACCCGGGTTATAGGGCTCGCCCCAGTTGCGCACGCCTTCCTTCCACGCCTTTTCGAACAGCTCGGACGGCAGCACTTCGTAGCCGGCCGCCGCCAGGCGCTGCGCCACCATGCGGTCGATGCGCGCCTCGTGCTCGGCGAGGTAGTTGCGGCTCGGCTTGCCGAAGTTGACCGGCGCGATCACCAGGCGGCCGAACTGGGCCTTGTCGGCGAGGCGCGTGTCGTAGGTCGCCTGGTAGGCGGTGCCGCCGCCGTCGCCGCCCGGCGTGCTGGCGCAGGCGACGAGGCACAGGGTCGTGAGGATCAGCAGGAGCGCGCGCATGGGCATTACCTTGTGGTGCGAGGTGCGCGCGGATTCTAGCAACCGCTATTGCCAATGAGAACCGCGCCGTGCTCCCATCGGGCTTCCACGTGCCACGCCGGACTCGAGCCACGGTGACCGAACTGCTGCATTGCCAGATCCACGGCACCGCCGGGGGCGCGGTGATCCTGCTGCACGGCCTGTTCGGTCTCTCGGCCAACCTCGGCCCGCTGGCGCGCGAACTGGCGCGCGACTATCGCGTGCTGCTGCCCGACCTGCGCAACCACGGCCGCTCGTTCCACGCCCCCGGCATGGGTTATTCGCTGATGGCCCAGGACGTGCTGCGCCTCATGGACGCGCACGGGATCGCGACGGCGGCCCTGGTCGGGCACTCGATGGGCGGCAAGGTGGCAATGCAGGCCGCGCTGGACCATCCCGAGCGCGTCGAGCGCGTGCTGGTCGGCGACATCGCGCCGGTCGCGTACCTGCCGCACCACGCGCGCGTGTTCGCCGCGCTGCGCGAGGCGGCGGCCGATACGATCGCGGACCGCCGCGCGACCCAGCGCATCCTCGAGCGCCACATCGCGGAGCCCGGCGTGGTGGCCTTCATGCTGATGAACCGCGCGCAGCACGAGGACCGCAGCTGGCACTGGCGCTTCGACCTCGGGGCGATCGAGCAGGGCTACGCCGATATCCTCGCCGCACCGCGCGGCGCGCGTCCCTACGCCGGACCTGTGCTCTTCATCAAGGGCGAGTTGTCCGACTACATCCTGCCGGCGGCGAACGAGGCCACGCGCGCGCTGTTCCCGCAGGCGCGGCTGAAGGTGATCGCCGGCGCTGGGCATTGGCTGCACGCGGAGAAGCCCGCGATCTTCCTGCGCCTCGCGCGCGACTTCCTCGCCGCTACTTCCTGATCTGGCCGTCCAGCATCTTCGCGATCTTCGGCCCGAACGGCGGCAGCGTACCGGCGAGCTTCGACAGGTTCAGCCTGCCGTCGCGGAACACCCCCTTGGCGTGGCTGAAGGTGCGAAAGCCGTCGCGACCGTGGTAGTGGCCCATGCCGCTGCCGCCCACGCCGCCGAAGGGCAGGTCGTCGCAGGCAAAATGCATCATCACGTTGTTCACGCTGACGCCGCCCGAGATGGTTTCGCGCAGCACGCGTTCGCGTTCCGCCTCGTCCTTGCCGAACCAGTACAGCGCGAGCGGTCGCGCGCGCGCGTTGACGTAGGCGATGCAGTCGCCGACGTCGCGGTAGGTCTTCACGACCAGCACGGGGCCGAAGATCTCCTCCTGCATCACCTTCAACGCGTCGTCGGGGTTCACCACGATGTGCAGCGGGATCTTGTGCTGCGCGCGGTCCGTGAAATCCTCGCGCCCGGGGTTCAGCTCGATGATGCGCGCGCCGGCCGCGCGGGCCTCCTCGATGTATCCGAGCACGCGATCGTAGTGGCGCGCGTTGATCATCGCGTTGTAGTCGGGGTTCAGCACGGTGGTGGGATACTGCGCCACGAAATTTTTCCGGCAGCTCTCGAGGAAGACCTCGAGCCGCGATTCCGGCACGAAGGCGTAGTCGGGGCAGATGCACAGCTGGCCGGCGTTCTGCCCCTTGCCGGTGACGATCTTCCCGGCCGCCTCCTCGATGTCGGCGCTCGCGCTCACGATCACCGGCGATTTTCCGCCCAGCTCCAGCGTGACCGGGGTCAGGTTCTCGGCCGCGGCGCGCATCACCATGCGTCCGATCGAGGTGGCGCCGGTGAACAGCAGGTGGTCAAAAGGCAGCGAGGCGAAGGCGGCCCCCACCTCGGGCCCGCCGGTCAGCACGGCGATCTCGCTGCGGTCGAAGTAGCGATTGATCAGTTCGCGCGTGAGCGCGGAGGTCTGCGGCGTGAATTCCGAGGGCTTGATCATCACGCGGTTGCCGGCGCCGAGGATGTCGGCCATCGGGCTGAACACCATCCCGACCGGGATGTTCCACGGCGTCATGTTGCCGACCACGCCCTTGGGCTGGTGGTACACGAGGGCGCGCGCGCCGAACAGGTTCATCGGCACCGGGGCGCTGCGCCGCTCGGGCTTCATCCACGACTTCAGCTTCTTCCTGACGTGCTTGAGGTTGCCCACCGAGGTCATGATCTCGGCCATGCGCGTGATGTACGGCGAGCGGCAGCCGTAGTCGGCCGACAGCGCGTCGCAGATCGCCTTCTGGTTGTCGACCAGCAGCGCGATGCAGCGGTCGATGCGATCGATGCGCGTGCCGTATTCCGGGAAGCCCTCGGCCCTGAACGCCTTGCGCTGCAGCTCCAGCGTCTCCAGCATCGCCCCGCGCGCGTCGATCACGGCGCCTGCCTGTTCTGCTGCGGTGGTCATCTCATTGCTCCTCGTACGGAAGTATTTTGGGTTCGACCCAGCGCTCGATTCGTCGCTGGCTTGGCGCATGCGGCGTGCGCCGGGGTGGCGGGGATGCGCTGCGAACACGCCGTGAATACGTCCCTGTAGGCTCGCGTGTCGCCGTCCAGGCGACACACGGTTCGCCTCGCATCCCCGCCACCCCGGCGCGCAGCGCTGTGCCGGATGCAAGGAGGAATCAGAGGCGTTGGTACTTCGGCATTTGGCTGGCACAGCGGCTGGAC
>JAGPES010000062.1 GCA_018057015.1 Pseudomonadales bacterium
ACGCGCATCACCTCTTCGTCTCCTGTGCGTTGACGAACCTGGTGCTGGCGAAGAAGACGCTCTTGAGGGCGCACGCGAGGCGTTTACAGGGAAGTTGCGCCTGAAGCGCGCGAAATGGGCTGCATAGAACGGCCCCGCGCGCAGAAACTGGCCGCTTTGTGGCCAGAATTCGCTCAGAAACGGCCTGATCGATGCAAGCTGATATCGACATGCGAAAAACTCAGTGAATGATCAGACCTTCCTTAACGAAATCGCGACCGCAGGTCGGTGGCGGCAACGGCTTTCCCTCCCGCCTGTACAGGAGAATCGCCTCGTCGACAATCCGGCAAAGCTCGGCAAATACCGCCATTTCATCATCGCCGTGACAGCCTCCGAACACGAGTCCGGGTACGCTGCCGACAAAGCATTGGTCCTCTTCGGACCACTCCACGATCTTTACGTACCGGGCCGCGTCTTTCATCGCTCGGTCTCCTCGGTCGGATTCATCCCCTGCCAGCGCGAGTGAATATATAACTGCCGACCGCACAAGTCCACGCGACGTTTCCGCGGAAACGTCGCGCTCAGGAAATATCTACCCGCCGCACGATCGGGCTTGAGTTATGAGCCACGACTCTCCTATGATCGGGCCGGCTCTGTAGTTACGGTTCGTCCTGCGTACCCCGCCAGGAGGGTCACATGCCCGACATGCAGCAGCTCCCGCCCCTGCTCGGCGCCCTCGGCCTGGCCTGTGCCTTCGTCATCTACCTGTTGCTCACGCGTCGCCCCGAGGGCGAGGGCAAGGTGGTCAAGATCGCCGCGGCGATCCATCTCGGCGCCATGGTGTTCCTGCAGCGCGAGTACAAGATGCTGGCGCTGTTCGCAGCGGCGCTGATCGCGCTGCTGTGGTATTTCCTCGGTGGCAACACGGCGCTGGCTTTCCTCTGCGGCGCCGGCTGCTCGGCGCTCGCGGGCTGGCTCGGCATGTACGCCGCGACCAAGGCGAACGTGCGCACCACGACGGCCGCGCACACGCAGGGCGCCTCGGCCGCGTTGGCGGTGGCGTTCTACGGCGGGTCGATCATGGGACTCTGCGTCGCCTCGCTGGGGCTGCTCGGCCTGGGTTCGCTCTACCTCGTGTTCGGCGGCGATCCGGAAACCGCGCATGCGATCCACGGTTTCGGCATGGGCGCCTCGACCGTCGCGCTGTTCTCGCGAGTCGGCGGCGGCATTTACACCAAGAGCGCCGACGTGGGCGCGGACCTGGTGGGCAAGCTGGAAGCGGGCATCCCGGAGGACGACCCGCGCAATCCCGGCGTGATCGCGGACAACGTCGGCGACAACGTGGGCGACGTGGCAGGCATGGGATCGGACATATTCGAGTCCTACTGCGGTGCGATGATCGCCACCATCGCGATCGCGTCGACCATGGCGATGGCGCAGCTCGGCGCGCTGGCGCCGCGCCTGGACGAGGGCGGCGCGCGCGCCGCGCTGATGTTCCTCCCTCTCGCGCTCTCCTCGATCGGCCTCCTGGCCTCGATGACCGGCATCGCGCTGGTGCGGTTGCTGTCGGCGCAGCGGCCCGCCGTGGCGTTGCGCGCCGGCACCATAGCCGCACCGCTGCTGTTCATCGGCGCGGCATGGTTCCTGGTCCGCGCGCTCGGCATCGATGCCGCGGTGTGGTGGTCCGTGATCTGCGGCGCGGCCGGCGGCATCGTGATCGGGCTGGTCACCGAGTGGTACACCTCGTCCACGCCGGTGCTGCGCATCGCCGCCGCCGGGCAGACCGGGCCGGCGACGGTACTGATCACAGGCCTGGCGGTCGGCATGCAGTCGGTGACCGTGCCCATGCTCGCGATCTGCGCGATCATCTTCGTGTCGACCTCGTTCGCCGATCTCTACGGAGTGGGCATCGCCGCGGTCGGCATGCTGGCGACGGTGGGCATCACGATGGCGATCGACGCCTTCGGGCCGGTGGCGGACAATGCCGGCGGCATTGCCGAGATGGCGGGCCTCGGTCCGGAGACGCGCGAGATCACCGATTCGCTGGACGCGCTCGGCAACACCACCGCCGCGATCGGCAAGGGCTTCGCAATAGGAGCCGCCGCGCTGGCGGCGCTGGCGATCATCGCGGCCTTCGTCGAGACGGTCGATGCGCATTGGGCCGCGACGGGACAGGGCGCGATCGACCTGTCGCTCAGCAACCCGCAGGTGCTGGTCGGGTTGTTCATCGGCGGCATCGTGCCCTTCCTGATCGCCTCGATAGCGATGACGGCGGTCGGCGATGCGGCGATGGAAATGATCGTCGAGATCCGGCGGCAGTTCCGCGAGATCCCGGGACTGATGGAGGGCACCGCCGAGCCCGACACGGCAAAGTGCATCGACATCGCCACGTCCGCAGCGCTCAAGCGCATGCTGCTGCCCGGGCTCATCGCCGTCGCCACGCCGCCGCTGGTGGGTTTCGGCATCGGCGCCGAGGCGCTCGGCGGTGCGCTCGGCGGCGGGCTGCTCGCCTGCGTGCTGCTCGCACTGATGATGTCCAACGCGGGCGGGGCCTGGGACAACGCCAAGAAACACGTGGAGAAGGGCCATTACGGTGGCAAGCACTCCCCCGTGCACGCGGCGACGGTGGTCGGCGACACCGTCGGGGATCCCTTCAAGGACACCGCCGGACCGTCGATGAACATCCTGATCAACGTGATGGCGATCGTGAGCCTGGTGATCGCCCCGCTGCTCTGAACGCACGAGTGAAGGGAGACTGCACACGATGGAAAAGGTCATGGTGCCGGTGGACGGATCGGACGCGTCAGCGCGCGCCGCCGCGTGGGCCGCAAAGTATGCGGCCAGGAACGGGGCGGAATTGGTCCTGCTGCACGTGCACGCTGCGCGCGGCTCGGAGACGCTGGCGCTTGGCTCGCTCGACGCAACGCAGATAGAGGAAGCCGAGCGCCGCATCGCGGGACCGAGCTTCGACAGGGCGCGCGAAGCGATCGGCGCCGCGACGGCCGCACGCACGCTGGTCAGCATCGGCGACCCGGCCGAGGAGATCGTCGCGCTGGCGCGCCGCGAACATGCCGACCTGATCGTGATGGGCAGCCGCGGCCTCTCGCCGGTGCGCGAACTGCTGCTCGGCAGCGTCAGCGAGAAGGTCATCCACCACGCGCATTGCGCCGTTACCGTGGTACGCTGATTCCGTTGCCAACGGAGTCCGCGTGCTCGAATACTTCCGCCGCCGCAAGCTTGCCCGTCACGCCTTCGACGACCGCGACTGGGATGCCGTCTGTGCCCGGCTGCCGCTGCTGGCGCGGCTGGACGATGCGGATCGCCGGCGGCTGCGCGAGACCGCGACGCTGTTTCTCGCCGACAAGATCGTCGCACCCGCGGCGGACTTCAGCCTGCAGCCGCAGCAACGCATCGAGATCGCCGTCGCCGCCGCGCTGCCCGTGCTGCGCCTCGGGCTGCGTGCCTACCGCAGCTTCCACGGCGTGATCGTGTATCCGGACGAATTCCTCGCGCCGCGCGAGGAGATCGACGAGGCCGGCGTGGTGACCGAGGGGCACGAGCGCGTCGCGGGCGAGAGCTGGGATGCCGGACCGATACTGCTGTCGTGGGCGGATGTCGAGGCCTCGCGCGCGGCCGACGGCTACCAGGTCGTGATCCACGAGTGCGCGCACAAGCTCGATCTCGGCGACGGCGACATGAACGGCGTGCCCGACCTGTCCGGATCGGGCATCAGCGGCGCCGAGTGGATGCGCGTGATGAGCGGTGCCTGGGAACGGACCGGCGCGGACTGGGACGCCTACGGCGAGACCGAGGTGGACGACTACGCCCTGGAATCCCCCGCGGAGTTCTTCGCGGTGCTCAGCGAACACTTCTTCACGATTCCGGCGCATCTGGACGAGGTGCTGCCGGAGGCCTACGCGCTGCTCGCGCGCTTCTACCGCCAGGACCCGTTGCACTGGAGGCACGCCTGAGATGCCTGGCAGCGGCAGGATATCGGCCGCGCGCTCATTGACGAGGCCGGGCGGCTGACCCCGATTCGGTGAACGGTCCCGGCGCAGGTCCGCATGAATGCGGACCCACGCGTCGAACGAACCCACTAATTCACTGGCCGCGACAGGCGCCATTGACCAGAATGGCCGCATGCCGAGCAACGCCCCCACCCTCCCGCCGCGATGGCGGCGCTTTCGCGCCGAATCGGGCCGCATGCTGCATCTCGCGCTGCCGCTGGTGGCGGGACAGTTCGCGATCATCGGCATGGGCGTGACCGACGTGGTGGTGGCGGGGCACGCCGGCACCAACGACCTCGCCGCGGCGACCATCGGCTTCTATGCCTGGGACCTGTCGATGCTGCTGGTCTTCGGCGTGATGCTCGCCAACAGCGCCTTGATCGGGCACCAGTACGGCGCCGGCAACGTCGCGGGCATCCGCCGCCAGTTCCAGCAGGCGATGTGGCTGGCTCTGCCGCTGGGCGTGCTCTCCGGCTTCGCGATTTTCGGTGCGATGCACGCCGTGCGCCGCCTCGACGTGACGCCGGAGGTGGCGCAGATCGCCGCGGATTACCTGCTACCCACGATCCTGACCGCGACCCTGCTGCCCTTCGCGCTGTGCTTTCGCACCACCAACGAAGGCCTCGGCCTGACGCGGCCAGTGATGTGGCTGAACCTGGGCGCCTTCCTGGTCAATATCCCGCTCGACTACGCGCTGGTGCTGGGCGCCTTCGGTCTGCCGCGCCTCGGTGGCGCCGGCTGCGGCTGGGCGACGATGATCTCGTTCGCGCTGCTCGTCCTCGCGTGGACCCTGTACTCGCTGTTCGCGCCGGCGCTGCGCACCTACCGCCTGTGGCAGGGCTTCGGCGGTCCGATCGCGCGCGAGTTGCGTGCCATGCTCGCGCTCGGGCTGCCGATCGGGCTGTCGCTGCTCGCTGTCGGCGGTTTCTTCGCGGTGCTGCCCATGCTGATGGCCTCGCTCGGGGCGGTAGCCATCGCCGGGCACGCGGTGGCGATCACCGTGGACACCCTGATGCTCACCGTTCCGCTGGGCGTCGGGCAGGCGATGTCGGTGCGCGTGGCGCACGAACTCGGCGGGGGCAACCCGCGCGGTGCGCGCGACGTCTGCGGCACCGGCATGCTGCTGCTGGTGGTCATTGCGCTCGTGCAGGCCGGCGCGATCGTCGCGCTGCGCCACCCGATCACCTCCCTGTTCACCAGGGACACCGCGGTCGCCGAGCTCGGCACCATGCTGCTGCTGTTCGCCGCCGCCTACCGCGTGTTCGACTCGGTGCAGATCGGCGCCGGCATGGCGCTGCGCGGCTACAAGGACACGCGCGTCGCCTCGGCGATCAACATCGCCGCCTACTGGCTGTTCGGACTGCCGCTGTGCTGGGCGCTCGCGATGGGCTCGCCGTGGAGCACCGGGCTGGGCGTCGCGGGCTTCTGGATCGGCATGCTGGCCGCGATCAGCGTGGCGGCGCTCGCGATCGCCTGGCGCCTGGCGCGCACCAGCCGGCGGCATCTGCGCGGGCCGGCCACGCGGGCCGCCGCGGACGCCGCGACCCAGGCCGCGCGCGCATGAGCGCATTCCACGTCGTGGTGCCGCCGAACCGGCGCGGCCGCGATTTCGCGGTCGGCGACCTGCACGGCCACCTGCGCGCGCTGCATGACGCCCTCGCGCAGCGTGGTTTCGACCGACGACGCGACCGCCTGTTCGCCACGGGCGACCTGATCGATCGCGGACCCGATTCGCCCGGCTGTGCGGCGCTGCTCCGCGAGCCCTGGTTCCACGCGGTGCGCGGCAACCACGAGGACATGCTGCTGCGCGTGCTCGCGGGCGAAGTCCTGTTGCTGGACGTGTGGCGCCGCAACGGCGGCGACTGGGCGCTCGACGGCTGGCAGCCCAATGCGGCGGGGCGCGCTGCCGGCGAACTGTGCGCGCGCATGCCGTGGGCGATCACGCTGGAGCATCGCAGCGGCAGGCGCTTCGGCATCTGTCACGCGCAGTGCCCGGTGGCGGACTGGGGCGACATCGCATCGGTCGCGCACGACGAGGAACGCCAGCAGGAGATGCTGTGGGCGCGCAGCCGCATCGCGCAACAGCACGCCGAGCCGGTCGCCGGCATCGACTGCACCATCCACGGCCACACCGTGGTGCGCGCGCCGCTGCGCCGCGCCAACGCGCTGTTCATCGAGACCGGCGTGTTCCTGCCCGGCGGCACGCTCACGCTGCTGGACCTCGACACTGCCTGATCAGCGGGGGCCACGCCAACGCGCCGCGGGCTCCGGCCAGGGCGCGCGCGACGCACCGCTGCCTGGCCTAATTCGGCGTGCCCGACGAGCTTGCCGGCGGGCAGGCGTCTGCGCCGAGTTGCACGACCGTGGCGGGGGCCGTCTCGTCGGGCGCTGCAAACCACCGCTTCGCGCGCAGCGCGAAGGCGTGCAGGTAGGTGTAGATCACCGGCACCACCACCAGCGTCAGCAGCGTCGAGGTGATCACGCCGCCGATCACCGCACGCGCCATCGGCGCGTTCATGCCCCCGCCGCTGCCGGTGCCCATTGCCATCGGCAGCATGCCGAAGATCATCGCGAGCGTGGTCATCAGGATCGGACGCAGCCGCACCTGGCCCGCATCGAGCAGCGCCTGGCGAAGCGGCGCACCCTCGCGCATGCGCTGGTTAGTGAAGTCGACGAGCAGGATCGCGTTCTTCGTCACCAGGCCCAGCAGCAGGATCATCCCGACCATCGAGAACATGTTCAGCGTCGTGCCGGTCAGCAGCAACGCGAGGAAGGCGCCCACGAAGGACAGCGGCAGCGAGGCCATGATCGCGACCGGCTGCACGAAGCTCGCGAACTGCGAGGCGAGGATGAAATAGATGAAGACCACCGCGAGACCCATGGCCGCGAGCGTCGCGCTGAAGGTGTCCTTCATCATCTCCTGCTGGCCACCGATGTCCACGCGGTACCCGGGCGGCAGTTCGGTCTGCCGCACGAGATGCTCGATGTCCGAGCCCACGTCGCCGGCGGCGCGCCCCTGGGCGCGGGCAGTGAGCGTGACGCGTCGCTGCAGGTTCAGCCGCTTGATCTGCAGCGGCCCCGCGGTCGGCACGATGTCGGCCACCTGCCGCAGCGGCACGAGCAGCGGCAGGCCGTCGGCGTCGAGGCGCGTGCTCGTGAGGTAGAGCTCCGCGAGATCGGCGCTGACCTCGCGCTCGCTCTGCGGCAGTTGCACGACGACGTCGTAGTCCTGCCCGTCGGGCCCGAGCCACTGGCTGATCTGCTCGCCCGCGACGAGCGGGCGCAGCGCCTGCCCGATACGCTCGGTCGTGATGCCGAGATCCGCGGCCAGCTCGCGCTTGATGCGCACGGCGACGGTCGGGTTCTCGCCGGTCTCGCTGCTCTCGAGGTCGGCGATGCCCGGGATCGCGGCCATGCGCGCCATCAGATCGTCCGCGATCTGCTTCAGGCGCGCCTGGTCCTGCCCGAGGATCGAGACGCGCACCCCATCCTCGAAACCGATCGTCGGCTCGATGCCCGCTATGCTCGCAAGGCGCGCGCGGATGGCGCGCTCGACCTCATGCTGCGGGCGCCGCCCGGTCTTCTCCACGTCGGTGAGGCGCAGGTTGAGGCGCGCGTAGTTCTTGCCCTCGTAGGTGCCCACCTGGGCCTCCAGGGTCTCGATCTCGGGGAATGCCGCGAGCGCCTCCTCGACCTGGCGCGTCTTCGCGTCGGTGTAATCGAGACTGGAGCCCACCGGCGCCCTCAGCCTGAGCGAGATGAACCCCTCGTCGTTGCGCGGGAAGAACTCCGTGCCGATCAGCGGCAGCAGCAGCAGGCTGCCCGCGAATACGCCCGCCGCGCCCCACAGCACCAGGCCGCGGTTGCCGAGAAAGAGGAACGAGCGCCCGTCGCGCAGCGCCCACGCGAGCCCGCGGCCGTAGGCCCGGTGCAGCGCCTCCACGCCCTGCTCCACGCGCAACATCACCGTGCCGAGCCACGGGAACCGGCGGAAACGCTGCTGCGCCGGGTCACGCCACACCGAGGAGAGCATCGGGTCCAGCGTGAAGCTCACGAACAGCGACACCAGCACCGCCACGACGATCGTGATGCCGAACTGGAAGAAATAGCGACCGATGTAACCGCCCATGAAAGCCACCGGGACGAACACCGCGAGAATCGCGAAGGTGGTGGCCATCACCGCGAGCCCGATCTCCTCCGTGCCCTCGCGCGCCGCGTCGCGGTGGCTCTTGCCCATGTCGAGGTGGCGCACGATGTTCTCGCGCACCACGATCGCGTCGTCGATCAGCAGGCCTATGCACAGGCTGAGCGCCATCAGGGTGACGATGTTAAGCGTGAAACCGAAGGCGTGGAGCGCGATGAACGTCGCGAGCACGGAGATCGGCAGCGTGAGCCCGGTGATGACCGTCGAGCGCCACGAGTGCAGGAACAGGAAGACGATGAGCACCGTGAGGACGGCGCCCTCGAGGATCGTCACCTTGACGCTCGCGAGCTGCGCCTCGATGAAATCGGCGTTCGACTGCACGGTGACGAACTCGACATCGGGAGGCAGGCGCGCGCGCAGCTCCTCGATCGCCTCGCGCACGCCCTGGCCGACGGCGACCACGTTCGAGCCCTGCACCTTGAAGATGTTGATCCCCAGCGAAGGCTCGCCGTCGATGCGTGCGATCGAGGTGCGCTCGGCCTCGCCGTCGACGATCTCGGCAACCTGGTCGAGGTGGATCGGCAGCCCCCCCTGCTGCAGGTACATCGCCCCGCCCCGCGTGGTGACGATGATGCGGCCGAAATCGCGCGGTTCCCTGATGCGGCCCTCCACGCGCACCAGCTGCTCGCTGTTGCCGCGCCGGATCGCGCCGGCCGGCAGGTCCTGGTTCGCGGCGCGGATCGCGTCGATGACCTCGTCGACGCCCACGCCCCAGGCGCGCATCTGCTCGCGCTGGAGCAGCACCTTGATCTCGCGCGCCACGGCCCCGTTGACGACCACGCTCCCGACGCCGGCGACGTTCTGCAGCCGCTTGACCACGACCTGGTCGGCCAGGGTCGAGAGCTCGCGCAGCGAGCGCGTCCTGGAGTGCAGCGCGAGGTTGAGCACGGGCTGCGCATTGTCCTGCTCGTTGCTGCGGCTGACCAGCGGGTCCTTTGCCTCGCGCGGCAACGTCGGCTGGATCTCGGCGATCTTGTCGCGCATCTCCTGCGTCGCCACGGCCATGTCGGTGTCGAGCCGGAACTCGACCATCACGTAACCGCCGCCCTCGCGCGCCGTCGAGAAGATGCGCTGGATGCCGTTGACCGTGTTGATCGCGTTCTCGATCGGCTTCAACAGGTCGTTCTCGATCGCCTCGGGCGAGGCGCCGGGGTAGCCCAGCATCACCGAGACCATCGGGCTGTCGACGTCCGGCATCTGCTCGACCGGGAGCCGGTGGTAGGAGAACACGCCCAGCACGACGAGCGCGAGCATGACCATGGTCGCGAACACCGGCTGGCCGATGCTGATGCGGGTGATCCACATGGGGGCGGCTCCGGCGTGCGCGGGCTCAGTCGCCCGGGCGCGGCATGCCGCCTGCCGCGGCGACGCGCTGCGCCCGGCCAGCGGCCATCGTCACCGGCGTGCCCGGCTCGAGGCCGTCGATGTTCACCGCCAGCAGCTGCGCGCCCTCCTCGAGGCCCTCGCGCACCTCGACGAGGTTGTCGTCGCCCATGAGTCGTCCCAGCACCACCGGCTTCCTGACCAGCACCCCGCCCTCGATCGCGATCACGTAATCGACACCCGCCTCGTTGCGCAACAGCGCCCGAGGTACCGCCAGCACCGGGGCGGTCTGCGCGATCACCAGCTCGCCCTGGGCAAACATGCCGCCACGCAGCGCGCCATCGGCGTTGTCCACGCCCAGGTAGAGCAGGATCTGGCGCGTGCCCTGCTCGGTGACGGGATTGATGCGCTCCACGCGCGCCTCGAACACGCGCTCGCCGAAGCCGTCCACGCGCACCTCGGCGAGCTGGCCGGCGGCGATGGCGGGGATTTCAGCGGCGGGCGCCGCGGCCTGCAACTCGAGGCGCGAGAGGTCCACCAGCTCGAGCAGCGCGGAATCGCTCGAAACCTTCTCGCCGGGCTCCGCGAAGCGGCGCGAGACCACGGCGTCGAAAGGCGCGCGCACCACGGCGTCGGCAAGCCCGATCTCGGCCAGGCGCAGCTGCGCCCGCGCGAGCTCCACGCTCGCGGCGGCGGCGTCACGCACGCTCCTCGCGGTGTCGAGCACGTTCTGTGCGATGAACTTCCTGGCCAGCAACCGCTCGCTGTTCTCGTAATTCAGCGTGGCGATACCGAGGTCAGCGCGCGCCTTGTCGAGTGCCGCCTTCTGGCTGGCGACCTGCGCCTCCTGGCTGCGCGTGTCGATGCGCAGCAGTACCTCGCCGCGGCGCACCGCCTGCCCCTCGCGGTGAACGACCGCCAGCACCTCGCCGGCCACCCTGGACTTGATCTGGCTCTGCACCAGCGGCATCAGCGAACCCGAGATGGGCAGCCGGCGCTGCAGTATCCGCCGCTGCGCGCCGACCACGTCGGTGGCTGCCAGCTCGAGCGTCGCGGCCGGCGATGCCGCGCCCTGCGTGCCCGCCACATCCTCGCCGCCGCTGCGCCCGGCGAGCAGCCAGCCGGCCGCGAGCGCAGCAATCAGCGCGACGCCAAGCACCGCGACACGCCCCCGTCCGGGTACCGGAACTGTTACCACTTGTGATCGTCCCTGTTTCATTGCCCCTGGTTCGTGCGTACGCAGTCCACGCGGTGACGGATCAGGAGCGATCCGCCTGCGTGCCATGATGCACCAGAAGCTTGCAAGGTTTGCTTGCGCGGAATCGGCAAAAAGCACGCCGGTCGCGCCGAAGCGCCACCGGCGTGCGATGAAAGGCGGGAGGAATCAGGCCGTCGGAACGACCGCGAAGCCGTCCATGATCGGGCGCAGCTTTTCGAAGTGCGGTGACATCACGGCATCCAGCTGGTCCACGGTCCACTGACCGTCGTTCTCGAACACGGTGCCGAGCTTTGGCCCCTCGACCACAGTGACCTGCTTGCCCCACACCACGAACACGTAGCCCGAGATGCGCTGCGAGCGCGGCGAGGCCAGGTAGCCCACGAAGGGCGCCACGTGGGCCGGATCGAAGTGATCGAAGCCCTCGGCGGGCTTCTCGAACATGGCGGCGGTGCCGCCGCCCATGGTCATGTCGGTGCGCGCGCGCGGCATGATCACGTTCGCGGTGACGCCGTATTTCACCAGCGCCTGCGCCGCGCCCATGGTCATCGCCACGATGCCGGCCTTGGCGGCGGCATAGTTGGGCTGGCCGACCGAGCCGTACAGGAAGGCCTCCGAGGAGGTGCTCACCAGGCGGCCGTAGACGGTGCCACCGCTGGTCTTGGCCTTCTCGCGCCAGTAGGCGGCCGCGTGGCGCATGTTCACGAAGTGACCCTTGAGGTGCACGCGCACCACCGAGTCGAACTCCTCCTCGGTCATCGAGAAGATCATCTTGTCGCGGCAGAAGCCGGCGTTGTTGACCACGATGTTGACGTCGCCGAAGGAGTCGATGGCGGTCTTGAACAGCGCCTCGGAGTCGTTCCAGTCGGCGCAGTCGCCGTAGACGGTGATCGCCTCGCCACCAAAGGCCCTGATCTCCTCGCGCGCGCTCTCGGCCGCCTCGCGCGCCGCGGGCAGGCCGATCTCGTTGATGATGACGCGCGCGCCCTGGCGCGCGAGCTGGATGGCCTCGACGCGGCCGAGACCGCGGCCCGCGCCGGTGACGATGGCTACCTTGCCGCTCAGTTCACTCATTGCTCACTCCTCGCGATGGGTTCAGATGCGTTCGATGATCGTGCCGGTGCCGATCGAGGCGCCGCAGCACATGGTGATCAGCGCGGTCGTCCTGTCGGTGCGCTCCAGTTCGTGCAGCGCAGTGGTGATCAGGCGCGCACCGGTGGAGCCGACGGGGTGGCCCAGCGCGATCGCGCCGCCGTTCGGGTTGACCCTGGCCATGTCGGGCTTGAACACGCTGGCCCAGGACAGCACCACCGCGGCGAAGGCCTCGTTGATCTCGACCAGGTCGATGTCGCTGATCTTCATGCCGGTCTTCCTGAACAGCGCGTTGGTCGCGTCGATCGGGCCATCGAG
>JAGPES010000063.1 GCA_018057015.1 Pseudomonadales bacterium
TGCGACACGCTCTGAAGCCGGACCTACGCCGGAGCCTCGCGCGTGAGGTAGCCCGTGAGCGGATCCCCGCCGCGGTAGCTGCCGCGGCTGCCGAGCGCGTCGATGAACAGGTGGAACAGTTCGGCCTGCGAGGACACGTCGAGCTTGGCGTAGCTGTGCTTGCGGTGCAGCTTCACCGTCTCCGGCGAGATGCCGAGGCGCTCGGCGATCGACCTGGTGGAATGCCCGCGCAGCAGCAACTGCAGCACCTCTGCCTCGCGGTCGGTGAGGAAGTCGCGACCGAAGAACTTGAGCGCCGAATCGAGCTGCGTGGTGAGCGGCGACGGGGCCGCGGCGGGTGCCGGCGCCCAGTGCCGCGCGCTCAGCTCGCGCAGCACCGGCTCGAAATCGAGCAGGCGCCGGTGCTCGGCCGTGCTGAAGCGCGCCGGCGGGCCGCGCCGCGCCAGCGACAGGTGCACGCAGAAGGCCGGCGCCGGTTGCAGCAGGAAGCCGATCTCGTCGTGAAATCCCGTGCGCGCGTAGTGCAGGCGAAAGTACTCCGAGGCGCGAAAGGCCGCGGGCGCCAGCTGGTGCAGGCGGTAGCATCCCGGCGCCACGCCGTCGGCGAAGGCCCGATAGAAGGGGTCGAGCAGGTAGGCGCCCCTCAGGTACAGCGCGAGGTTGGTTGCGCTCGCGCTGCCGGTGCTCTCATCGTGTACCAGTTCCGGTGGCTGTCCGCTGTGATAGAGCACGATCATGACGTCGTCGGCCGGCACCAGCGTGCCGAGCAGCGCGGCCAGCGCCGGGAAAAAAGCCGGGCCGCCCAATGAGTGCAGTGTGCTCGCGAGCGCCTGGCCGAGAGCGGTCTGGTCCGGTCGTCCGTGTTGCAAGCCGGTCGGGTCTCCTGGCGGGTAGAAGCGGGTCGCGGCGATCGACGCTTACCTTAAAGCATTTTGGAAAGCCGACCTACACCCGCAGCCGCAGCGCGTTGCTCACCACCGACACCGACGACAGGCTCATCGCCAGCGCCGCGATCATCGGCGTCAGCAGCAGCCCGGTAAAGGGGTAGAGCACCCCGGCGGCGATCGGCACCCCGAGCAGGTTGTAGGCGAAGGCGAAGCCCAGATTCTGCTGCATGTTGCGCACGGTGGCCTGCGAGATCTGCCGCGCGCGCAGGATGCCGCGCAGATCGCCCTTGACCAGGGTCACCTGCGCGCTCGACATCGCGACATCGGTGCCGGTGCCCATCGCGATGCCGACGTCGGCCGCCGCCAGTGCCGGTGCATCGTTGATGCCGTCGCCGGCCATCGCGACGCGCCGGCCCTCGGCCTCGAGGCGCGCGACCAGCGCTGCCTTGTCCTCGGGGCGCACCTCGCTCAGCACCTCGTCTATGCCGAGTGCGCGCGCGATGGTCTGCGCGGTGGCAGGCGTGTCGCCGGTCGCCATCACGATGCGGATGCCGGCCGCGCGCAGCCCTGCCAGCGCCTCCGGCGTGCTGTGCTTGACCGGGTCGGCCAGCGCGAGCAGCGCGGCCGCGTGCCCGTCCGCGGCGAGGAACATCGTCGTGGCGCCCTCGGCGTGCAGGCGCGCCGCGCTGGCCTGCAGTGCCGAGACATCCACGCCTTGTGCGCGCATCAGCGCGGCATTGCCGAGCGCGAGCGCCCGCGCACCGACGCGCCCGCGCACGCCGGCGCCCGGTACCGCGACGAAATCGTGCGGCTCCTGCGGTGCGAGCGAGCGCCGCCCGGCTTCGGCGACGATCGCCGCGGCCAGCGGATGCTCGCTGGCCCGCTCCAGGCTCGCCGCCAGCCGCAGCGCCTCGTCCTCGTCGAAGCCCCGGGCCGCGATCACGGTGCGCAGCACGGGCCTGCCCTCGGTCAGCGTGCCGGTCTTGTCGACGATCAGGGTGTCGATGGTGCGCAGCCGCTCGATCGCTTCCGCGTCGCGGAACAGCACACCGCCCGCAGCGGCGCGGCCGGTCGCGACCATGATCGACATCGGCGTCGCCAGCCCCAGTGCGCAGGGACAGGCGATGATCAGCACCGCGACCGCGTTGACGATCGCGTAGGTCCACGCGGGTTCGGGGCCGAACAGGCCCCAGGCGAGGAACGTCAGCACCGCGGCGGTGATCACGCCGAGCACGAACCACACGCTCACGCGGTCGGCGAGTCGCTGCATCGGGGCGCGCGAGCGTTGCGCCTGCGCCACGAGTTGCACGATCTGCGCCAGCACCGTGTCACCGCCGACGCGCGCGGCGCGCATCACGAAGCTGCCGCTGGCGTTCATCGTGGCGCCGATCACGCGGTCGCCCGGCGCCTTGTCCACCGGCATCGGCTCGCCCGTCAGCATCGATTCGTCCACGCTGGAGCGCCCCTCGAGCAGCTCGCCGTCGACCGGAACCCGCTCGCCCGGACGCACGCGCAGACGATCCCCGACGCCCACCTGCGCCAGCGGCACGTCTTCCTCGGAGCCGTCCTCGCCGAGGCGCCGCGCGGTCTTCGGCGCGAGTCCGAGCAGGGCCCTGATCGCCGCCGAAGTGCTGGCGCGCGCGCGCAACTCGAGCATCTGGCCGAGCAGGGTCAGCGAGACGATGATCGCGGCTGCTTCGTAATAGACGCCGACGCGTCCTTGCGCATCGCGAAAGCCGGCGGGAAACAGCTCGGGTGCGACGGTCGCGACCACGCTGTAGCCGAAGGCCGCGCCGACGCCGGTGCCGATCAGGGTCCACATGTTCGGGCTGCGGTTGGCGATCGACTGCGCCCAGCGCACGAAAAACGGGGCGCCCGCCCACAGCACCACGGGCGCGGCCAGCGCGAGCTCGATCCACGGCTGCAGCGCCGCTGGCAACAGCGCGACGCCGTGGCCGGACATCGCGAGCACGAACACCGCGAGCGACAGCGGCAGCGTGATCAGGAAGCGGCGGCGGAAATCGGTGAGCTCCGGGTTCTCGCCCTCGTCGAGGCTCGGCATCATCGGCTCGAGCGCCATCCCGCACAGCGGGCAGGTGTCGGGCGCGTCGCGCACGATCTCCGGGTGCATGGGACAGGTGTACTGCGTGCCGGGTGGCGCGGGAGGCTCGGCGCCCGCGGGCCGGGGCGAGAGGAAGCGCGCCGGATCCGCGATGAAGCGCTCGCGGCAGCGTGCGGCGCAGAAGAAGTACTCCCGTCCCTCGTGCACCGCGTGATGCGGCGAGCCGGGCTGCACGGTCATGCCGCAGACCGGGTCCTCGAGCACGTCCGGGGGCGCCGCGTGTGCCCCCTGCGTATCACGGCACTCGCCGTGAACAGCCCCGTCGTGTTGCGTCATGGTTCCCCTCGTTGTGTGCCGTCGCCCGCCCGGGTGCCAGTTTACAGGCTGTGCCGGCGCGCCATGCGCCGATCTCGCGTCTATGCCCTGTCTGGCAGCGCCCCGGCCCGCTAATATGCCCTCACCGACCCACCCGATGCTGACCGGCGCCCCCGATGTCCCGAGCCGCCCTGACCGCGCTGCGCCCGCTGTGCGCGGCCTTGCTGTTGTTGCTGCCGGCCAGCGACGCGGTGCTGGCGTCCGGCACCGGGCAGGTGCCGGTGCGCGTGATGTGGCTGGTGGTCGTCGCCGCCTGCGTACAGGCCCTCATCCTGGCGGCCATGTACTGGTGGGAACGGCGGCCACGTGTTGCCGCCGCCGCGCTGGTCGTTCTCGTCGTCGGGGCCGCCGGCTTGCTCGAGTGGCGTTTTCGCGAGCAGCGCGCGAACGAGCAGCGCCTGGAGGTGCTCGAGCGCCTCGGCTCGGCGCGCAGCCGCCTCGAGGGCGTGATCGCGAACAACCTCTCGCTGACCAACGGGCTGGCGGCATTCGTCGCGGCCAATCCCGACCTCAGCCAGGAGGAGTTCGCGGCGTACGCGCGCAACGTGATCGCGCGCGAACCGTCGCTGCGCAACCTGGTCGCCGCGCCCGGGCTGGTGGTGCGCTACGTGTATCCGCTAGCGGGCAACGAGGCCGTGCTCGGGCTGGATTACCGCACCAATCCGGCGCAGCGCGAAGCCGCCGAGCGCGTGCTGCAGAGCGGCGAGATGGTGGTGGCGGGACCCGTGGAGCTGGTGCAGGGCGGAGTGGCGCTCATCGGCCGCGCGCCGGTATTCATCGATATGCCGGGGCGGCCGCGCGTGACCTGGGGGCTGGTGTCGGCCCCCATCGAGCTGCGCAGGGTGCTGCAGCTGGCGGGGCTCGATAGCGCGGCCCCGGACGGGATGCGCATCGCGATCCGCGGCAAGGACGGCGCGGGCGAGCGCGGCGAGGTGTTCCATGGCGATCCCGGCGTGTTCGAGGCCCGCGATGCCGTCACCATGCCGGTGCTGATCGGCGGCGGATCGTGGCAGATCGGCGCCGTACCCGGCAAGGACCTGCGCACGGGTCACGCTGCCTGGGTCATCCGCCTGTTCGCGCTGCTGCTGCTGGCGCTGGTGCTGAATGCGTTGCGCGCCGGTGCGCGGGCCCGGGAACGGGAGCGGGAGTACTCGGTGGCCCTGGAGCGCCAGGCCAACTTCGATCCGCTGACGGGCCTGCCGAACCGGCCGCTGTTCCGCCAGCAGCTCGAATCCGCGATCGCGCGCTCCGGGCGCACCGGCGCCCGCCACGCGCTGCTGTTCATCGATCTCGACGAGTTCAAGTCGGTCAACGACAACCTGGGGCACGACGCGGGCGACCAGCTGCTGATCGAGGTCGGGCGCCGGATCCGCGGCTGCGTGCGCGCCTCGGACACCGTTGCGCGCCTGAGCGGCGACGAGTTCACGGCCATCCTCTACGACATCGTGGCCGAGGAATCGATCTCGCGCGTGGCCGAGACCATCGTCGAGGCCATGGGCCGGGCGTTCCGCATCGGCGCGCACGAGGTGTTCTGCGGCGCCAGCGTCGGTGTCGCGATCTACCCGGACGATGCGAACGGCGCCGACGCGCTGATCATCAAGGCCGACCAGGCGATGTACGCGGTGAAGCGCTCGGGGCGCAACGGCTGGTATTTCTACACCCGCGAGATGCAGGAGAAATCCGAGCGCCGTCACCGCCTCTACAACGAGCTGGTCGCCGCGCTCGACGGCGGGCGCATCGTGGCGCACCTGCAGCCGATCGTGAGCGTGCAGACCGGCAGGATCGTCAGCTGCGAGGCGCTGGCGCGCTGGCAGCGCGAGGACGGCTCCTGGGTGTCGCCCGGCGAATTCGTGCCGGTCGCCGAGGAGTCCGGACTGATCAACCGCGTGGACTTCGTCGTGATGCAGACGGCGATCGACGCGGTGCGTGGCATCAACGCGCGGCTCGGCACCGGCATCGGTCTCTCGGCGAACGTCTCGCCGCGCATCTTCGCGTCGCAGAACCAGCAGTTGCAGCGCTGGATGGAGACGGTCAAGGCGGCCGGGCGCGAGCTCAGGCTCACCGTGGAGATCACGGAGCGGCTGCTGTTCGACGATCCCGCCGAGGCGCACAAGGCGCTGAACGATCTGGCCGCCAGCGGCATCGGCATCTCGATCGACGACTTCGGTACCGGCAACGCCTCGCTGATACACCTGACCCGGTTCCCCGTGGGCATCATCAAGATCGACCGCTCGTTCACGCGCGCGATCGGCTGCGGTCGCGTCGAGGAGGCGCTGATCGAGACGATCCTCGTGATGGCGAAGCGGCTGGATCTGCGCGTGGTGGCCGAGGGCGTCGAGACCCGGGAGCAATACGAGTACCTGCGCGAGCGCAACTGCGATTTCGTGCAGGGCTATTTCCTCGGGCGCCCGGTCAGCGCGGTGGAATTCCTGGAAATGGCCCGCGAGACCGGCACGCCGCGCGCCGACGGCCGATCGATGCGGGGAGGAGCAGCGCCATGAACGAACGTTACCGCGTGGAGCACGACAGCCTGGGCGAGGTCGAGGTGCCGGCCGCTGCGCTGTGGGGCGCGCAGACCGAGCGCTCGCGGCGCAATTTCCCGATCGGCACGCAGCGCTTCCCACCGCATTTCATCGCCGCCTTCGCGCTGGTGAAGAAGGCCTGCGCGCTGGCGAACGCGGAGCTCGGCAACCTCGATGCGGCGCGCGCGGCGCTGATCGCCGCCGCCTGCGACGAGATCATCGCCGGGCGCTGGGACGCCGAGTTTCCGCTGAGCGTGTGGCAGACCGGCAGCGGCACGCAGACCAACATGAACCTGAACGAGGTGATCGCGAACCGCGCGAACCAGCTCGGCGGCGACGCGGGTCCCGCGCTGCACCCGAACGATCACGTGAACCGCGCGCAGTCCTCCAACGACGTCTTTCCCGCCGTGATGCACGTCGCGGCGGTGCAGCGCTGCGATGCGCGCCTGCTGCCGGCGCTGCGCACGCTGCAGCGCGCGCTCGCCGGGCGCGCCGTCGCGTTCGCCGGATTGCTGAAGACGGGGCGCACGCACCTGATGGATGCCGCGCCGCTGACCCTGGGGCAGGAGTTCGGCGCCTACGCCGCGCAGCTCGATTTCTGCATCGCGACGGTCAACGAGGCGCGCCAGTCGCTGCTCGGGCTCGCGCTGGGCGCGACGGCGGTCGGCACCGGGCTCAACGCGCCGCCGGGCTGGTCCGCGCGCGCCTGTGGGCGGCTCGCGCAGCTGGGCGGCGTGCCCTTCCGTCCGGCGGACAACCTGTTCATGGCCATCGCGGCGCACGAACCGATGCTGAAGTTCAGCGCCTCGCTGCGGCTGGCGGCCACCGCGCTGCTGAAGATCGCCAACGACATCCGGCTGCTCGCGAGCGGGCCGCGCTGCGGGCTGGGCGAGCTGCGCCTGCCGGCCAACGAGCCGGGGAGCTCGATCATGCCCGGCAAGGTGAACCCGACGCAGGCCGAGGCGCTCACGATGGTGGCGGTGCAGGTGATCGGCAATGACACGGCGGTCGCCATCGCCGCAAGCCAGGGCGTGCTCGAGCTCAACGTCTACAAGCCGCTGATCATCCACAACGTGCTCGAGTCGATCGACCTGCTCGCGGATGCGTGCGCGAGCTTCGCGCTGCGCTGCGTGGACGGCATCGAGGCCGATTCGGCGCGCCTCGCGGCGTACGTCGACGATTCGCTGATGCTCGCGACCGCGTTGAATCCGCACATCGGCTACGAGGCGGCGGCGCGCATTGCGCGGCACGCGCACGAGCACGGCCTGTCGCTGCGCGCGGCGGCGCTCGCGCTCGGGCTCGTCAGCGCCGCGGATTTCGACCGCTGGGTGCGCCCGGTGGACATGGTCTGATATCGTCGGCGGACCCGTACAACCAGCGGCAAGCGCCGTGAGCACACCATGCAACTGCAACTCGCCTTCGAATTGCGCTCGCCCGGCTGCGGCGCGCCGCATCGCGAGCTCTACGCCGCGATGCTCGACATCTGCGCCTGGGCCGACGAGCTCGGCTTCGACGTGGTCAACTTCGGCGAGCACCACGGCGCCGACAGCGGCTACAACCCCTCGCCGCTGATCGCCTGCGCGGCCGTGGCCGGGCGCACGCGGCGCATCCGCATGCGGCCCAACGTGCTGCTGGCTCCGCTATACGATCCGGTGAAGCTCGCCGAGGACTGCGCGGTGCTCGCGCTGATCGCGCCGCAGCGCTTCAGTCTCGCGATCGGCGGCGGCTATCGCCCCCGCGAATTCGCGATGTTCGGCCGCCGCCTAGACGAGCGCTGGGCCGCGATCGGCGAGCTGGTGGAATTCCTGCGTCGCGCATGGACCGGCGAGGATTTCGAGTTCCGCGGCCGCCGCGTGCGCGTGCGCCCCGTGCCCGACCCGGCGCCACCGATACTGCTCGGCGGCAGTTCGGCGGCGGCGGCACGCCGCGCCGCGCGCATCGCCGACGGCTGGTTGCCGCCGCTCGATCCGCGCCTGTGGACGCCGTACCGCGAGGAGTGCCTGGCGCTCGGCAAGCCCGATCCCGGCCCGTTTCCCGCCTGGGGGCCGACTTTCCTGTGGGTCGCCGACGATGCCGATGCCGCCTGGCGCATGCTGGAGCCGCACGTGCTGAGCCAGATCGAGGAATACGGCGCCTTCACGCGCGAGGGTTTCGGCGAGGCCATGGGTCCGTACAAGGGACGCACGGATCCGGCGTCGCTGCGCACCAATCGCGCCTACCAGGTGCTGTCGCCCGAGCAGCTGCTCGCGCTGGCCGAGACGCTGGGTCCCGACGGCGTGCTGCTGCTGAACCCGCTGCTCGGCGGCATCGCCCCGGCCGAGGCGTGGAAGATGCTGCGGCTATTCGAGCGTGATGTGCTGCCTGCGCTCTCCCGCTGGTGAGGATGTCGCAACTCTGCGTCAATCAAATTGACGAGGCCTGCACCGAAGGTGTGTCGCTGGCCTGCTTGCCCGGCCTCCGCAAAACCTCGCACGGAAGCGGTGTAGGAGCGCGCCATGCGCGCGATATCGCGGCCATGGGCCGCTCTTACACCCGAAAATCGGCGTATGCGCAGGGCCGGAAAGCGTTTTGCGACACCTTCAACGAGGCCAGCAACGCGCCGGCATCAGCTCCGGGAAACGGGCCGCCTGGGCTAGACTGGCGACCGGCTGAATCGCGCGGAGAACGATCCCGATGACTGGCTCCCTCGCCATCCGTCCCTGCACCCGGGGCCTGCACGACCTGGGCAAGGGTGCCCGGGCATGGCTGCTGCCGGTCGTCGCGCTGTGCCTGCTGTTGGCCGGATGTATCGCACCCGCGCTGCTGCTGCCCTCCTCGGGCCAGCTGATGTGGGCGCTGCTCAAGCCGCTGGTCGGCTTCGATCCGAACCAGGTGAACCTGTTCGAGCAGCCGCTGGTGAAGAACCGCATGGTGACGCTGCTCGGCCCGAACTACGACGCCACGATGCAGCTGCTGCACACGGCGAACGAACTGCGCAAGGAGGGGCCGCTGTTCTACGTGGTCTCGCGCTACACGCCGGTGCCGGAGATGGCGCAGAAGGCCGGCCTGGTGTGGAACTCCGAGACGAACCAGATGGCCGTGGCGTTGATGAAGGGCGACGTGACCGAGGTGTTCGCCGAGAAGATCGAAGCGCTGGCGCAGCAACAGGTCGCCCGGGCCGGGGAGGCCGCGCGCGAGGGCGTGGCGCAGGCGCAGGACGCGGCGCGCGACCAGGTCGACGAAACGATGCGGGGTGCGGTGGCTGGCGTGATACCGGTGTGGCCCGCGGAGATGTCCTGGGTGAATCCGCGCGAGGCGATCGAGAAGGCCGTGGAGCAACGCATCGGGCAGGGCGTCGAACAGGTGCAGACACGGACGCTCGATGCCACCGTGGGCAAGGCGGTCGAGGCCGCCGCGCCGGCGCCCGCCGGCACGCCGCCCGCCGCGCCCGGGCGTACCGACGACTGGACGCCCGGCGACCCGGCCAACGAGGAAACCTACGAAACGCCCGATGAGGAACTCATCGACGAGGAACTCATCGACGAGGAGGAAACGGACGAGCCGGGCCAATGAGCCGGCGCGTGGTGTTCGTTGTCCTCGGCCAGGCGCTCAGCCCGGCGGGGGTTCGGCTGGCATGCGTCCGATCCACGGCGCCGCCTGCTCCAGCTGCGCCGCGAGGCGGAACAGTGTCGCCTCGTCGCCGAATCGCCCCACGCACTGCACCCCGATCGGAAGCCCCGCGGCGTTGACGTGCAGCGGCACGCTCATCGCCGGCTGCCCGGTCATGTTGAACAGCATCGTGTTCGCGGTGCGCTCCAGCCCGTCGGCGGCGAAGTGATCCAGCGCGCGGCGCAACACGGCGCGTGGCATCACCGCGCAGAGGCGACGGATGGCCCACTGCAGCTGCGGTGCGAGTTCCCATTCGCCGATGCGTGGCGGCGGCCAGGCCAGCGTGGCGTCCATGAACACGTCGTGCCCGGCGAAGAAGGGTGCCAGCGTGCGCGCCGCGGCGTGGAATTTCAGGCGCGCGTACTCGAACTCCCCGGCCGGCAGCGCCTCGCCGAGCGTGGCCAGGAACTGCGTGGTCGGCTCGAGCTCGCTGCCGCGCACGCGACGCCCGCGCAGTGCGCCGATCTGGCGCACGAAGCCGGCAGTGCTCGCCGCCACGACGACGAGATAGGCGTGGACCAGTGCCTCGCGCTCGATGGGCGGGTGTGCCTCGGTGACGTCGTGTCCCAGGCGTTCGAGCAGCGCCGCGGCGGCCTGTACCGCCGCGGCGCAGTCCGGATGGGTGTCGCGTCCCAACAGCGATCGCGTGGAGAAGGCAATGCGCAGGCGTCCCGGATCGCGCCGCACTTCCTCGGCGTAGGGTCGCACCGGTGGCGGTGCCGTGTAGGGCGTGCCGGGATCGTCGCCGTGCGTCGCATCGAGCAGCGCGGCGCTGTCGCGCACCGTGCGCGTGATCGCGTGGCGCTGCACCAGGCCGCTCCACGCTTCCGATTCGTCGGGTCCCATCGGGGTGCGCCCGCGCGTGGGCTTAAGGCCGAAAAGACCGCAGGCCGACGCGGGGATGCGGATCGAGCCGCCGCCGTCGCCGGCGTGCGCCATCGGCACGACGCGTGCCGCGACCGCCGCCGCCGAGCCACCCGAGGAGCCGCCGGTGGAGTGCGCCAGGTTCCACGGATTGCGTGCCGGGCCGCGAAGCACGCTCTCGGTGGTCCCCACCAGGCCGAATTCCGGCGTGTTGGTCTTGCCGAAGATCACCAGTCCGGCCTGCCGGTAGCGGCTGAACAGTTCGCTGTCACGCGGCGGCACGTAGCCGAGCAGCGCGCGGCTGGAGGCGGTGAACTCCGCGCCGGCCAGGAAGCCGTCGAGGTCCTTGACCAGGAAGGGTACGCCGCTGAACGGTCCCGCCGGCAGCGCCGCCGCGGCGGCGTCGCGACGCGCACGCCCCGCCAGATCGATCACGACCGCATTGATCGCGGGGTTCCAGCGCGCCAGCCGCCCCAGCGCGAGCTCCAGCAATTGCGTTGCGCTCACCTCGCCGCGACGCACCAGCGCCGCGAGCGCGCTGGCGTCCAGCCGGATGTATTCCTCTTCGCGCATCATTGCTGTGTGTCCGTCCTCGTGGGTCCGAATCTATTCGGACATCTGTTTTTCCGGGGCTGCATGTCCGAATGAATTCGGACCCACAGAATGCGGACCCACAGCGGCCGGGCCCACCAGCCGCACGGCCTGGAACAGCGCCGGCGCACCGAAGGTGAGCCAGAGTCCGGCGATCGCGTTGTTGCAGTAGACGATCGCGAACCATGCCAGTTCGCGCTGTTCCGGAACCCACTTGCCGCTCTGCGCGAGCCATGCGAGCAGCACCGCCATGCCGAGCACGTAGCGCAGCGCGCGCTGCCAGATCGCGCCGCCTTCGGGCGCGCGCAACCAGCGCCGGCACAGCGCCATGCCCACGGCGGCACCGAGGAAAAGCCCGCCCACCCCGACCAGGTAGGGCGTGCGCGGCAGCAGGAGGTAGAACGCCACGAACAGCGCCGAGCATGCGGTCGCCGTGGCGATCTGCGCCGGCAGCCCGGCAGCTGCCAGCCTGCCCGCAATCGCATCGGCGTGGCGCAGGTGCAGCCACAGCAGCGCGCCGCCCAGCACCCAGCCCGCGAGCACGTCGGTGGGAAAGTGCACGCCGAGGTAGACGCGCGAAAACCCGATCAGCACGAACAGCAGCACCGCGAGCACGGTGAACCAGCGGCGTCCGACCCACGCCGCGATCAGCCCCCACTCGATCATCGTGTGCTGCGCATGGCCGCTGGGCACGCCGAAACCCATCTCGCGGTCGGGCCCGATGCGTGGCTCGAGATCGAAGGGGCGCGGCTGCGCGAACAGGTCCTTCAGCGCGAAGTTCACGAAGGCCGAGAGCAGCAGCGTCAGCAGCATGCGCGAGCCGGCGCGGTAGCCGAGGCACCAGATCACGAAGGGCACGATGTAGAGGTGCCCCTGTCCGCCGAGCGTGGTGATGGCGCGAAAGAATTCGTCCAGCAGGGCCGTGCGGTTGTGCTGGATCAGCAGGATCAGTTCCACGCCCCAGGTCAAAACGCCGTCCATGCCATGCTCCCGTTTGCCGTTGTCATTGTCGCTTTCGTTGCGAGTGTGTCGCCGTGCTCAGAGTCCGCGCGCCTTGCGTACCTGCTCCCAGGCGTTCTGCACCTCCTGGGTGCGCTCGGTGGCCATTTTCACCATGTCCTCGGGCATGCCCTCAGCGATCAGCTTGTCGGGGTGGTACTGGCTCATCAGGCGGCGAA